>JAEZVA010000087.1 GCA_023443315.1 Bacillota bacterium
AGATGCTCAACGTAGAAAAGGCACGGCTGGACCGCGTGTACGGCAACGACAAGCTCATGCCCGTTGTAACCGCCTTAGGCTGCGGCATCGGCGAGGATTTTGACATAGAGAAGATTCGGTACAACAAAGTAATCATCATGGCGGATGCCGACGTGGACGGCTCGCATATCCGCACACTGCTGCTTACGTTCTTCTTCCGCTTCATGCGTCCGCTTATTGAGCACGGGCATGTATACCTAGCACAGCCCCCGCTGTTTAAGCTGAGTAAGGGCAAGCAGGTTCGCTATGCGTACTCCGACAAGGAGCGCGATAAGTTTATGGAAGAGATGGGCGGAGGCGTCGACATCCAACGCTACAAGGGTCTTGGTGAGATGGACTCGGATCAGCTGTGGGAGACCACGATGGACCCCGACCGCCGCATCATGCTGAAGATTGAGATGGAGGACGCCATTAAGAGCGACGAGACGTTTACCATTCTGATGGGCGATAAGGTTGCCCCGCGCAAAGAGTTTATTGAACAAAACGCGCAGTACGTTGTAAACCTTGACGTATAAGGCGTAAATAGCCCACCCGACCCTGAGCAAATGGCGAGAAAGGAAGGACTAGCAGATGGAGGAGACCAAAGAGCAGCTGCGGGGCGAGTTTTCCCCCGTTTTGGCACGACTAAGCTATACCTTAACAGAGGCGGAGATTCGCTTGGCGGTACGCACGGCATACATCATGCGTGCGTTAACGCTTCGGCTTGTACAGAGCGTGGCGCTGGGCATCATCCTTGCCATGTATATTCAGGCAGTGGTTGTAGAGCCTTCATATACCATCGGCATTCTCATGACGGTAGTAAGCGCGGGGGTTCTTGCCGCCGTGTGGCTGCTTCCCCTTGCACAGGCAAAGGCTGCCGCCGACCGCGCTGTAAACGGGCGGTTCTCGTACGAGCTTGCGCTGTACGATAAGGCGATTGTGGTGCAGGAGTCCGAGCGCAGCGCAAGCCGCGTGCTGTATGACGACACCCACCTGATAGACACCGCCGACTTTTTCATCCTGCTTGCCGACCGTGGTAGAGGGCTATACTGCATCCCCAAACACGCAGTGGCGGAGGACGACCTTACCCTTGTTGCGCAGCATCTGCACAGCCGGTGCGAAAAGGTGACAAGAAAACCCGCCCGCCGCACGGTTTAAAGGCAACCCGCAGGTTTTCGTAACGCCAACCGCTAGGCTGAGATAGAGCCGAAAACCAGAGAACCAGAAAACCAAAGGTTTTCAGAATGCCAAGCTTTAGCTTGGCTATGCGAAGGTTCTCCTAATGCCAACCAAAGGTTGGCTATACGTAGGTTTTCAAAATGCCAAGCTTTAGCTTGGCAATGAGTCCGTGGTGTACCCAAGATATGTTCAACCGTTAATCCCAAATCCGCAAACACAAACAGGGTTTATGGGATTTTGATAAAATAAGGACACGGTAGGGCGGCAACACCCCGCCCCCGTTCCCCAAAAAGGTGGCAAAGCTAATATGAGCGACAATATAGAGCAAAACAAGGATGCAACGATCGGACAAGGTGAGGTGGGCTCGGGTACCGTCATATCGATTGATATCGACAAAGAGATGCGTAAAAGCTTTCTCGATTACTCGATGTCGGTTATCGTATCCCGTGCGCTGCCCGATGTGCGTGACGGCTTAAAGCCGGTACATCGGCGCATCCTTTATACCATGTATGAAAAAGGGCTTACACCCGATAAGGCATACCGCAAATGCGCCGATACCGTCGGTGCTGTGCTTGGTGCGTACCATCCCCATGGCGACGCATCGGTGTACGATGCCCTTGTTCGTTTGGCGCAGGACTTTTCGCTGCGTTACCCGCTGGTGGATGGTCACGGTAACTTCGGTTCGATAGACGGAGACCCCCCTGCTGCCTACCGTTATACCGAGGCGCGCATGAGCAAGATGAGCACCACCATGCTTACCGATATTGACAAAGAAACGGTAGACTATATCCCCAACTACGACGACCGACTCAAGGAGCCGGTGGTTCTGCCCTCGCGCTTTCCCAACCTGTTGGTGAACGGCGTTACCGGCATTGCGGTTGGTATGGCGACCAACATCCCCCCGCATAACCTTGGCGAGGTGGTTGGCGCAATTAACCTACTGCTCGAAAAGCCCGACGCAGAGCTAGACGAGCTGATGGAGCACATCAAAGGGCCGGACTTCCCCACCGGCGGTATCATCATGGGGCGCGCGGGTATTCGTGCCGCGTATGCCACAGGGCGCGGCAAGATTACGCTGCGCGGTCGTGCCGAGATAGAGGAGGAGAAGAACGGGCGGTTTCGCATCGTCATTACCGAGATTCCGTACATGGTCAACAAGGCGCGCTTAATCGAGAGCATCGCCGACTTTGTTAAGGAAAAGCGCATCGAGGGCATCTCCGACCTGCGCGACGAGTCGGACAGAGACGGGCTGCGCGTTGTTGTAGAGCTTAAGCGCGACGCAAACCCGCAGATTGTGCTGAACAAGCTGTATACGCTAAGCCAGCTGCAGGATACCGTGGGCGTTATTATGCTTGCGCTTGAAAACAGCGGACGCCAGCCCAAGGTCATGACGCTCAAAGAGATTTTACAGCATTACATCGACTTCCAGCAGGAGATTATCACACGCCGCACCCAATACGACCTGCGCAAGGCTAAGGAACGCGAGCATGTGCTGGAAGGCTTAAAGATAGCCATCGATTTTATCGATGAAGTAATCGCCCTTATCCGTGCTAGTAAGGATCAGCCCGCTGCAAAGGCGGCGCTATGTGAACGCTTTGGTCTGGATGACATTCAGGCGGCAGCCATTGTTGCCATGCGTTTAGGGCAGCTGTCCGGTCTGGAGCGTATCAAGATTGAGCAGGAACTCGCCGAGATACAGAAAAAGGTGATGGAGCTGGAGGGCATTCTTGCGGATGTAACGAAGGTTCGCGCCATCGTAAAGAGCGAGCTTGCAGTAATCTGCGAAAAATACAAGGACGAACGTCGCACCGAGATACAGACCGTCAGCGGCGAGATCGACATCGAGGATCTAATCCCTGTCGAGGATTGCGTTGTGACCATGACCCATTACGGCTACATCAAGCGTCAGCCGATGGATGTGTACAAGTCGCAGCGGCGCGGCGGACGCGGCATACAGGGCATGACGCGGCGCGACGAGGACTTTGTGGAGGAGCTGTTTATCGCCTCTACCCACGATTATGTTTTGTTCTTTACCGACCGCGGGCGGGTGTACCGCTTAAAGTGCTACGAGATACCCGAAAGCTCCCGCGCGGCACGCGGTACCAACATCGTAAACCTGTTGCCGCTTGACCAGGACGAAAAGGTGCAGACGATGATACGCCTTGCCGAGTACACCGAGGGCAAGTATCTGGTGATGGTGACGGTAAACGGCATCATCAAGCGCACCGATGTGACCGAGTACGACACCGCGCGCAAGTCGGGCGTTATCGCCATCAATCTGGATGAGGACGACAGCCTTGCGTGGGTGCGCCTGACCGACGGCAAGAGCGACCTAATTGTGGGCACGCGCGGCGGTATGGCAATCCGCTTTAATGAGACCGACGCACGTCCCTTAGGCAGAACCGCGCGTGGCGTGCGTGCCATTGCGCTGGAGCCGGGCGACCGCGTGGTGGGCATGGCGCGGGTACGCGAGGACGGCACGCTGCTGACTGTGACCGACAAGGGACAGGGACGCCGCACCCCGTTTGACGAGTACCGCCAGCAGACCCGTGCGGGCAAGGGCGTAATCAACTACCGCGTAGACGACGACAAGGGCTATGTTGCGGGTATTCGCACCATTAACGACGACGACGACGCGATACTCATCACCGACGACGGCATCATCATCCGCATCCCCGTTTCGCAGATTGCGGTGCAGAGCCGCTACGCGGGCGGCGTGCGCGTGATGCGCGTAAGCGGCGAGACCCGTGTGGTAAGCATGGCACGCGCCCAGCACGAAGAGCCGGAGGACGAGGACGGCGAGGAGCAAACCGCCCCCGAAAGCGGCGATATCGCCGAGGAGACGGCGGAGGAGTAGGCTGGGACTAACCGCAAACAGAATAATCGATGGTTATAAACCACGGGGCGGGGTATTTTTTAATACTCCGCCCCGTGGTGTTTGAAATACAGAAATTTAGTGTTAGCGGTGAGCAAAAATGTAAAAAAAGATAATTTAGGTGTCACAAATTCTGTGTGTCAGACGTTATTATAGTTGAACGGGAAATAAATTGCAGAGAAGGTGCGTTCAATCTATGTTTACCATAAAGGTTTACTTTACGGGGGTTTTTCTCCCTGTTCTTCTGTTGTTATTACTCTGTGGCTGCTTTGCGGCAGCAGGTGAGGAAATGCAAGACCCATCCAGTCAGGGAGCTCAAATACCAGCCGCACCCAGCGAGGGCGAAAAGACCGAGCAGATACCCGCTTACTCCCTTGAAGCACTCGGATACTGCATCGACATCGAAATGCCCGCCGAGGTGGAGGGCGTTACGGGGCTCAACTACCAACTTGTTGTGGTGGAAGGGAACGAAAAGATACGATGGGGGATATACGCGGACAGGCTAAGCGGTGGGTATACGGCGATTACGGTCACCCCGAGTGCCATGGAGGACGTGGCGGTACTGTACCTGCAGGGGTTTTACAACGAAGAGCTGGAGCAGGACGGCGCGAAGATTTTAGTTGCCGAACAGTGGTACAGCACAGCGGAAATGGAGCCGT
>JAEZVA010000100.1 GCA_023443315.1 Bacillota bacterium
CCACGTAACCAGCTTGGAAGGCTGGAATTCTACCATTGAACTACACCCGCGCACTTCAGCGACGGATTGTATTATAGCACACAATCCGCCGCATAGTCAATAGCTTTGTCTAAATTGGGGCGACCCGGAAAAAATGTAGGTGGGTTCTGTCCCGATTGTTCGGTCGCATCGCAGCGTATAACTTAAAAAATTCGGGCTGTATTACCGCACAAAGATGTTTTCGCAGTCGATAACCAGGCTTATTTTGCCGCCGATGGTTGCCACACCCGCAATAAACTCGCTCTCGGCAGGGGGCGGTGAGATGTCCTCGTCTGGGATGATTACAACCTCCGAGATGCTGTCCACAATCAACCCGAACGGCGCGTCCTCTACCGAAAGAATCATAAAGCAGGTGGTGTCGGTAAAGTCGATAACCTCAAGACCAAGGCGTCTGCGCAGGTTGATGATAGGGATAATCTTGCCGCGCAGGTTGGTGATGCCGTCTACATAGCTCGGAAAATCGGGCACAGGGGTAATCTGCAACACACGATTGATCTCAATTACATAGCGAATGGGTACGGCATATGCCTCCGCACCAAGGGAGAAGGTCAGGTATTTGCCTTTTAGGGTATCCTCTTGTTCTTCCTGCTGCATCTCAAATCCGATGCTCATGGTAGTCAAGCTCCTTTACTATACGCAGAATTTTAGCAAAAATGTAAGGTTTAAAAGAATGGAAAAAAGGAGGCAGCGATTGGTTACAGCCCTAGTATGGTGTTTTCGAGCAGCCTGCTTTTGTAGTCGGGGCAGTCGTACTTGTTCATAACAATCTCTTTGGTCTGGATTTCTCGATAGAAGGCCTGTGCGCTTAGTTTGTCTCCGGTGCAGTAATAGTAGCATCTGCTCAAGCGGGGTTTTAAAAACTCATGCTGCTTGAGCGTAAGGGGCAGGGTGCAGGCGGTTGCCGACTGACGTGCGATATCCATAATCGAGCTTAAAACAGATAGGTACTTTCGGCTGTGCGTCGCTTTCACAATCATCTCGTCGGCAAAGCGAACCGAATCCAGATTAAAGTCGCTTACGATGTTGTAGCTGGTGTACATGCCGCCAAAGCCCATCAGCTCAATATCGCTGCTAATGCGCCGTAGACCAGAAACAAAGGTGTACACTGAGTGGTCAAACATGCTGATGGTACGCGGTTCCAGCGCAAAGCCGAGCGTTTTGGGGTTGACCCCCTCCTCCTGCGATACGCGGGTGAGGATAGAGAGCACCGCCTCGTTGGACAGAGACACAATGGGGATTGGGTAGGTAACGATTGTTTGATGCGTGTTGAACTTTTCCACCGAGGTGACCGCCTGACATACCCGGCGGAAGGTGGTCTCAAGCAGTAACGATTGCTGGTTGCTCTCTGCGGCAATCTTGTAAATCTCGTCGCGTGAGATGTCTGCATACTCTGGTATCAGGATGTCGATATCCGAGATAAACCGAACTGCACGGTTGGTACGGCTGCAAAATACCGGCTCAAACGATACCGTCAGGATGTCGTTTTGTGCGATGTTGCGCAGGTGTTCGGCTACCACATCGTTCATAACCTTTTCGTGGTTTAACGACTCAGTAAATAGGGTGTATTTGTTTTTGCCCTTACGCTTCGCGCTGTACATCGCAAAGTCGGCGTTGGCAAGCAGCTCCTTGTAGCTGCCCGCGCCAAACTCATATGCCTTGGCTACGCCAACACTACCCGATAGGCGGTAGGACGTGCCTTCCTTCTCATACCCGCTTTGCAGGGCGGAAACGATGTTGTTGGCGGTCTGCTCTAGCTCGTCTTCGCTCGAAAACTCTTTTATGAACACGATAAACTCGTCGCCGCCAATGCGTCCCACAAGGTCATCGCCCGATACCATCTTGCAGATGCTGGAGGACACAAACTTTAAGATTTGGTCGCCAAACTGGTGACCGAAGGTGTCGTTGATAATCTTAAAGTTATCAAGGTCTATCATCATAAGTGCGCTCTGCCGGTACTCGGGCATCAGTTCCTTAATGCGCTTTTCTATGGTGGCGCGGTTGTAAACACTCGTCAGCTTGTCGTACTCAGCAGAGTGCAAAACCCGAAGGTCATACAGCTTCTTCTGGGTAATATCCGAAATAGAGCCGATAACCTTTACAATCTTATCGTCCTTATTCTTGAGCGCGGTTGCAATGCTTTCGGCCCAAGCGGTATTGCCGCGAATGTCCCGTGTTTCGTACTCTGCGCGGTAGGTGCGCGACATGCCCGCCACAAAACGCTTAAACTCGGCGTCACGGCGATCCTCCGCTTCGGGGTCGGCGGCATATGCCCATGGGCAGTTGACCGAGCCGATGTTCTCGACCCGCCTTGCGCCAAGCAGACCCTTATCTTTGGCCATAAATGTGTATTTTTGGGTGGCGACGTCGTATTCCCATACAATATCACTCACCGCTTCGAGCGCAGTGCGGTAACGCTTCTCGCTTTCCTTTAGGTCGTCGAGTGTGTTGGTAATTTTGGTGTTGAGAAGGTTAACCGATTCCGCAATCCACCCAAGCTCGTTGTCCACTTCGTAGGTGCAGTACACGTAGCCACTATCCTTAAGCATACTGCCCAAGGAACGCAGGATGCGGGTGGCAGGGTACCTTACAGATAAGATGATAATTACAGTCGCGGCGATACACATTAGCCCTGTCACAAGCAAAAGGGTGTTTAATAGAGCAAGCGGTCTTAAATAGATCTCGTGAATCTCGTCCATAGATCGCACTGCCACCAGATAGCCGTCGATTTGCGGAATAAAACGGTATACGCCGTGTAGCTCGAGCTGATTGTTATAGTCATAGGTTAGTTCGCCCATCTCCCTGGTTTTGTCCGCGCGCATCCGAACAAGCTGACGATAGAAACCGTCTTCCATGTCATAGGCCGACGCGTTCAGCTGACGTTCGGGATACCGATGGGCAAAGATGTTGTCTTTTGCGTCGATAAAGAACAGATAGCCTTGGCTGCCGACCACGCCGTCGCGGGCGAGTAAAGTGAAATACGAGGTATCAAACTCAAACACCAAATAGCCCACTGCGCTGTCATTTTGGTAGAGGGCTTGGCTTTGAAAGAAATATGTCTTGCTCTGCGGTGTATACAGGATGCCTGAAAAATGCGAGTCGGACCGCATCAACTTGGTGAGCTCCTCATCCTGCGCATACGCCTCGCCGACGCGCGCTCCCGTCATTGAGGCGACCACCGTTCCGTTCTTGTCAAGCAGATAGACACTGCGGCATTGATCCAGTGCCGTTATCTGTGCTTCAAGCAGTTGTGAAATCTGCTCCTGCGCAACGCCGCTCGGGGCGACAAGAGCCTGCTGATAGGTGTCGTGCTGAGAAATCAAATGCGTTGTTTTGGCAATCTGCGTAAGGTAGTCATCTACCCCATTGTCCACACGAACTGCGCAGCTTTTAAGTACATTATTGTTTTCGCTTAGCGCATACTGTGTCATGTTAACGTTGAGAAGGATACCTAGTACGAGTACAGGCAGCAGAATCATTAACATGATAACCGCGGTGAACTTTGTTGACAGTCTCATACGCATCCCTCTCTTTCGTTTTAATCCGACACACTGTCGTCTCTAAGGGGTCTTCATGCTTTCGGTCAGGATCTTCTTGAAATCAGTACGGGGCAGGGGACGGCTGTATAGATACCCTTGAATATAGTCGCAGTTTAGTTGTTTTAAGATGCTGTCCTGCCGGGCGGTCTCAACGCCCTCGGCGACCACCTGCATGTTAAAGCCCTGCACCAGCTCGATAATCTTAGAGAGCATCTTGCGACTTTTTGCGCTGCCCTCAAGCTGATTAATATAGGATTTATCGATCTTTAAGCTGCTAATGGGCAACATAAGCAGATAGTTAAGCCCCGAGTAGCCCGAGCCGAAATCATCGAGCACAAAGCGAATGCCGTAGCGTTGTAGCTCGTTCATTGTGGTTTTTACCGCATCAAACGAGCGGATTACCACGTTTTCGGTAATTTCAAACTCAAGGATGGTGGGTGGGAGCTCATAACGTGAGATAACGCCCCACATGCTGTCTACAAAATTCTCCTGCACCAGCTGCAGGGGCGAGATGTTAATCGCCATCGAGTCGAGCACAATGCCCTGCCGGGCAAGCTCGCACAGGGTTTTGCAGACGCGGTCTACAACAATCAGCCCAATGTCGTTAATCAGACCAATCTCTTCAGCGATGCCGATGAACTCATCGGGTGGAATAAAACCAAGCTCTTCATCGCGCAGTCGCAAAAGCGCCTCCGCTTTGGTGAACCGTTGTTTTTCAACGTTGTATATGGGCTGGTAGTAAACGTCAAAGCCGCCCTCTTTTAATGCACGGCGCATAATCTCCTGAATTTTATGGCGTCTTGCAAGCTTGCGGCTGAGCACCTCGTCGTATAGAACGTAGCGGTTTTTCCCCGCGGTTTTTGCGTCGTAGATGGCAAACTCGCCACTAGCAACAATCTGCTTTGGGTCATTGCCGCTTTCGGGAAAGCCGGCGATGCCAAGGCTGACGGTACAGGTGCAGTCTACGTCAAACACCCTCCATGGGCGAGAAAAACGCATCAATAACCGCTGTGCCAGGTCTTGGGCCATTGCTAGGCTGTAATTCTGCAGCAGGATAAAGAACTCGTCACCGCCAAAGCGAAATGCCTTGCCCACCAGCTCGTCGCTCTCGTTAAAATACTGCACGATACGCCGAAGCAGCTCGTCCCCGTAATGGGAGCCGAGCGTGTCGTTTACAAACTTAAAATCGTCCAGATCAAGGATAATGACAGAGCCGGACGGGGAAGGGTCTTCAAACACCTTATTCAGCACCTTGGTTAGGCACGCGCGGTTGGGGATGTCAAGCATCGCGTCATAGTACGCAAGCTTTTCAATCTCAAGCTCAAACACCTTACGGGAGTTAATGTCCGTCTGACTGATAAGGCAGGCGAGACGACCGTCGAACCACGTAAAGCGGGAGGCCAGCAGCTCATACCAGGTGTCGGCTTTGCTTTTATATATCTCCATACGAATCTGTTCGTTAGTGGGGCAGGAGAGTATGCTTCTATCTGCATTACTATATCCCTGCATTTCGTAAGGTGCTGCAAACCGCTCGATGGGGCAGAACGCGCAGATCTGACCGTCGTCAAGGCTTTCAAGGCGGGTGCATAGATCCCCCGGCTTGACGTCGGGGTTCATCAGCTGCATGGTGCGGTTCATAAACAGGATCTCACGGGTTTTTACGTCCACGGCATAGGTTGCCGAACCGTTGCCGTCGGCAATGGTATACATCAAATCCTTGGCGTGGTCGGCGTAATCCATGGCGAGCTTTTGCAGCACGGCAGTGCATAAAACGGTGGACGCCGCCTTCAGACCCACCAGACGGGTGGCGTCCCACACAGAAGCGGTGTTGCTGCGCTCAAACAGGATAACAGCAACCGGTCGCTGCTCGTTTTTAATTACATTGCACAGCACATCGCCGATGTTGTCCGCTTCGAGCAGAGCGCCCAGCTGCGGGGGTATTTGCGACAAGTCGCAGAGATGTAAAAAGCCGTCCTTGTCAAACTCCCAGTGCATCGATTCGGCAAGCAGCTGCCACAGGGCTTGTCCCTGTGTGCCCGAAAAACGGGTCTCAAAGCCAGATAACCCCGGTATGAACCACTGGGCAAGCAGCTTGTGCTCCCCAAAATCACATGCAAGTCGCAGTACGGTAATGCGCGCGAGCACGTAGTGTTCGCCCACCTGCGCAAGCGCCCCATCGATAGCCGACTCAAGATTGGACGAGCCGAAGATGCCGCTGATTACTTCATTCTCAAATACGGTACAGGAAAGCGCGTCCGTCAGCTCCCCGATGCGCGAGCTTAGCTTTGCGTGCTGTGCGCGGTTTTGCGCGGCGTCGTCGAGTATCTGTGCAAACACCTCGCAGACCATCCCTACCACACGCTGCGCCAGACGAAATCGCTCGGGGCTAATATTGTACTTTCTTTGTTCTTCACATAGTAAAAAAATAACAGAGATATTCTGTGCGTATACAACCGGGATATAGGCAAAGCGAACGCCAAGCTCACAGCTTCCACTGTGCTGCTGCAGCGTTTCGTGTACCAGAGCTAGGGCATTTTCCTTAGTTGTGGCGCACAGCGCGGGGTCTTTGACGCTGTTTTTACGGCAGAAGGAGCTCTCGCCCAAAATGGGTCTGCCTTGGGCGTCAAGCACGGCACAATCGATATGTAGGTTTTTTTCAACAAAGGTGGTAAGCCTGCCTACAAGCTCCGCACTTAATGCGGCGGGCAGTGCGGCAAGCGGCTTTGTATCAATATAGGTGGCTGCCGGAATCTTGACCTTTTTCCTTTGAAAAAAAGACATTGCAAGCAGCCTCCATAGCAACAATTTGTGTGGAAAAGTATAAGGCGTCGATGTAGGTTTGGTATAAAGAATAGTTACGCGTATTACGAGGCAAATAACAATCACGTACCTATACGTATCCTATAATAGACTATTAATAATTATTATACAACTTCTTCATCCGTGTTTTCAATATATTTGGAGAAAATAATAGATGCTTTTTGGATAGCAGGGATACAATGTTGATAAACGGTAGGATTCTATGGTAAGATTACACTATTATGAACAGGAGGCGTGCACCATGCGGCAGGAAGGCAACCAAAAGGGAAGGTTCATTGTGTTCGAGGGTCTGGATGGTTCGGGCAAAAGCACCCAGATATCGCTGCTTGAAAAGGAGCTTATCCGTCAGGGGCGCAGGGTATACCTCACTCGTGAGCCAACCGACGCCGCGGTGGGCGGGCTGATTCGCGAAACGCTGAGCGGGCAGACCAAACGCTCAAGCGCGGAGCTTGCCGCGCTGTTTTTGGCCGACCGCATCCGCCACAACACAAACCCCGTAAACGGCATACAGGGGTATATTGAGAGCGGCGTGGATGTGCTGTGCGACCGCTATTACTACTCCTCCCTCGCCTATCAGGGGCTTGAAAGCGACATAGACTGGCTGATAGCCTGCAACTGCGGCTGCCCCGAGATTCTGCGCCCCGACCTGTGCGTATTTTTGGACATGGATGCCGAGCAGTGCAAGCAGCGGGTGGATAGCGGCAGGGCGTTTTTAGAGATATTCGAGCAGTCCGCCGAGCAGCTCGCGCGCATCCGCGGCAACTTCATGGAGGTATTTGCGCTGCTAGCGGAGGAGGAGAACATCGCATTTGTGGATGCCTCCCGTTCCCCGGACGAGGTGGCGGCGGATATCAAGGAGATTGTGCTGGGGTTAAAATAATCGTTACCGCGGTTTGAAAATTCTATTTATGTAGTTTAAGCACTCCACTTTAAAGGGTCTTGGTTCGCCGTGTATCGCGGCATAGCCAAGACCCTTTTCATGTGTATAACAGGATGAGGGGAAGTGCGTTATTCCAAAAGCTCTTTGCGCAGGCAGGAGAGAATCTTCTTTTCCCGCCGCGATACCTGCACCTGCGTCATACCCAGCGCGTCCGCTGTCTGCGTCTGCGTTTTATTTAAAAAGTAGCGCAGCACAATCAGCCTGCGATCCTGGGGCGCAAGGGAGGATACCACCACCTTCAGCGACAGGATATCGGCAAGCTCCTCCTCGTGGGATACCACGGGGATATCGTACTGTCCGCCGCCGTCCTCCTCCGCCTCGGTCAGCGACACGGGGGGCAAAGCCGCACCCAGCGCCTCGCTTATCTCGGCGGGGTCGAGGTCCATCACTGCCGCAAGCTCGCCCACCGTCGGCTCGCGACCGGTGTGTTGTGCAATGCGCTCGCGCTCGCGCGCAACGCGAAGCGACAGCTCCTTGAGCGTGCGGCTTACCTTAACGGTGCCGCCATCGCGGAACAACCTGCGCA
This sequence comes from Bacillota bacterium, assembly GCA_023443315.1. Classification (GTDB taxonomy): domain Bacteria; phylum Bacillota; class Clostridia; order Oscillospirales; family Ruminococcaceae; genus Acetanaerobacterium. The sequence continues at coordinate 7,862 of JAEZVA010000100.1, forward strand.
TCTCGCCCAATATCACCGGAACGGCATAGGTAGAAAAGCGTACCCCACGCGAATGGTCAAACGCGTCTGCCGCCTTGATAAGACCCATGCATCCCGCTTGAAACAGGTCGTCATATTCAATTCCACGCCCCTTAAAGCGGTGCGCGCAGGAGTGCACAAGACCAAGGTTGCTCTCCACAACCTCGTCTCTGCTTTTCAGCGTTGCTTCAGTCATCCATCGTGCCTCTGGTTTTAATAGTCTTTGTGAGTGTCACCGTCGTGCCCTTGCTTAGGGTAGACACGACCGACACCTTGTCCATAAACGACTGCATGACGGCAAAGCCTAGGCCCGCACGCTCGGAGGCGGTGCAGGTGGTAAACATCGGCTCCATTGCCTGCTTGATGTCCGGGATGCCGCACCCTTTGTCGCGAATGCGAATGCGGATTCTGCCGTCGGGGAAAATTTTCGCGTTTATGTACACAAGACCAATGCGGTCGCGGTAGGCGTGAATGATGCAGTTGGTAACCGCCTCGGATACGGCGGTCTTCACGTCGGTCAGCTCCTCCACCGTCGGGTCGAGCTGCGCAAAGAATGCGGCGACGGTTACGCGGGCAAACGATTCGTTGGAGCTTTTGCTCTGAAAAACAAGGCTCATCTCGTTAATGCTTTTCATGGTTATCTTCTGTCCCTTCAAAAAAGTTGGAATGGTAAGTCCAAACCTAGGATTTTTTGCTGCCGTTTTCTATGACGGCAAGGCGGTCGAGCCCTGCTACGCGCATGACCTTTTTAAGCTGCGTCGAGACGTTAACCACCCGCAGCTCGCCGTCGAGTAGCTGCATCTGCTTATACCTGCCCATGATAAGCCCGATGCCCGAGCTATCCATAAACGCGACATCGCGGTAATCTAAGTACAAAACCTTGGGCTTGTGGTCGAACAGCGCGGTGTCGATGTCCTCTCGAATCTCCTTGGCGGAGTGGTGGTCGATGTCGCCCACAATCTTCGCCGTCATGGTCTGCTCCTCAAACGTGATGTATACCGGCATGGTTAAACCGACTTCCTTTCGTCTTCTATTCCGCTGTATGGAAGCGTGCGGGCTTGTCCGTCTTTTGGGGATAAAACGGTTAACTACATAAAAAAATAATCCCTTACCCAAATAGGATAAGGGATTATCATCAAAATAATGCGCGAAACCGCGCGGCGTATTTGCGCGAAAAAGGCTTAGCCGTGCGCCTCTTTTAGCAAAAGGGGTCGAACCTCGCTTGCAAGGAACAGCGAGCCGCATACAAACACCGTGCCGTCATTGCCTGCGCGTTGTTTCGCTAGCATAAGCGCCTGTGCAAGCTCCCCGCACGCGGTGCAGGGGATGCCTTGCTCCAGTACAGTCTCGCACAGCAACGTCTCGTCCTGCGCGTTTATCGCCTGTGTTCTTGTCACGATTATTTCGTCAAACACCGGCGCAAGACGGGTAAGCGCGGCGCGGTAGTCCTTTTCGGCAAGCGAGCTGTATAACAGCACCCGCCTTGTGCCCACACGGCTTGCCACCGCTGCCGCTGTCTCGGCGCCCTGGGGGTTGTGCGCGCCGTCTACCACCACGGTGGGGTGGCCCGCAAACACCTCCATGCGGGCGGGGATGCGGGTACTCGCAATACCCTGCACCAGCGCGTCGTCCGATACCGCAAAGCCGGTCTGCCGCAGAACATCAACCGCATGAACCGCGCAGATGAGGTTGTTAATCTGGTGCGCGCCCGCAAGCGGCAGGGTAAACGTAAGCCCCGCGTACTCCACCACGGTGGAAAACACCTCGTCGCGTACCACGCGGGCGGCACCTCGGTTGCCCTGCACCACCCGGGCGTTCTGCGCGGCGGCGCGCTCAAAGAGAACGCCCATCACCTCGGGGGGCAGGGTGGGGTAGCACACCACCGTGCCGCCGGGCTTGATGATGCCCGCCTTTTCAAACGCAATCTTCTCTAAGGTGTCGCCGAGGATGGCGGTGTGATCCAGCCCGATGTTCGCAATCACCGCCACGGCGGGTGTGTCGATGGCGTTGGTGGGGTCAAACCGACCGCCAATGCCCACCTCCAGACACACGATGTCGCAATTTTGTTTGCAAAACCAGTACAGCGCGACGGCGGTTACCACCTCAAATTCGCTGGGCGCGTCCAGCTCGGCGGTCACGATATCCACCTGCTGTTTGACGAGTTCGGTCACCCGCGCAAGCTCATCACGGGGGATATACGCGCCGTTTATCTGCATGCGCTCGGTGAAGTCCACCACAAAGGGCGAGATGAACAGCCCCGTTTTGTAGCCCGCCTGCCGCAGCACCGATGCGGTCATCGACACCACCGAGCCCTTGCCGTTGGTGCCTGCCACATGCACGAATTTCAGCTTTTTCTGCGGGTCACCCAGCAGCTCGAGCAGGCGGGTAATCTTTGAAAGCCCCGCCTTTTTGCCAAAGCGGCGGAACGAATGGATGTAGGAGAGTGCGTCGTTGTAAGTCATGGTAAAAACCTCGAATCGTTACGGAGTAAATAGATGTGGCGGGCACGAAGCCCGCCACAAAAGTATAGCATAACCGAGTACAATGGTCGATGAGAAAATGTATCGTCTTAGGGGGCGTTTAAAGAAAAGTTCTTGTGATTAATTCTTAAAGATAAATCGAAACTCAACAAGCAAGCCGGCAAAGGAAGTCCTTTGCCGGCTTGTCTCTTTTATTCGTTATTACCCCAGCGCCGCAAGGCTCTCGCTAATCTTGGCTAGCTTGTCCTCGGCGGTTTTGAGCTTTGCCTTTTCTTGCTCGATGACGGCGGCGGGTGCCTTTGCCACAAAGCCCGCGTTGCCGAGCTTACCCGCCAAAAACGCCACGTCCTTTTGGCATGCCGCAAGCTCCTTTTGCAGGCGCTCGCGCTCCTTGCCAAGGTCCACCAGCTCCTGCATGGGGATGAAGATGCGCGCGCTGTCGGTGATAACACTCACCGCGTCGCCGCCGGTGTACTCGTTACCTAGCTCAACGCTAGATGCAAACGCAAGGCGTTCGATGAACATCCTGCCCTGCAGGAAGGTTTCGGGGTAATCGGTTACGATAAACACGCTTGCCTTTTTGCTGGGCGGCACATTCATCTCGCTGCGGCGGTTGCGTATGCCCTTTATGGCAAGCATCACGCGCTCGAACTCGGTCTCCTCGGCTGTAAACGACAGCTTGCCATCGTATACCGGCCACGCGCTGGTCATGATGGTGTCGCCCTCGTGGGGCAGCGCCTGCCAGATTTCCTCGGTGATAAACGGCATAAACGGGTGCAACAGCTTAAGGGTGTTTGACAGGATAAACACCAGCACCTGCTGCGCGGCTAAGGAGGTATCGCCCCCCGCAAGCAGACGGGGCTTTGTCAGCTCGATATACCAGTCGCAGTATACGTTCCAGATAAAGTCGTACAGCTTCGCCACCGCCATACCCAGCTCGTACTTCTCTAGGTTGTCGGTTATTTCGGCTACCAGAGTATTGTATTTGCTGATGATCCACTTATCCTCCACCGCAAGGGTGTCGGGCAGTGCCACGGCGGTGACCGCGTCGGTCACGTTCATCAGCACAAAGCGCGAGGCGTTCCACAGCTTGTTGGAGAAGTTGCGGCTTGCGGTAATACGCTCCTCCGAAAAACGCATGTCGTTGCCCGGGCTGTTACCGGTTAGCAGGGTCAGACGCAGCGCGTCCGCACCAAAGTTTTCAATGACCTCGAGCGGGTCGATGCCGTTGCCCAGCGACTTTGACATCTTGCGCCCCTGTGCGTCGCGGATGATGCCGTGGATGAACACGGTGTGAAACGGCGTCTTTTTCATCTGTGCAACGCCCGAAAAGATCATGCGCGCCACCCAGAAGAAGATGATGTCATACCCCGTTACGAGTGTGTCGGTGGGGTAGAAGTAGTCAAGCTCGGGGGTGTTCTCCGGCCAGCCGAGGGTGGAAAAGGGCCACAGCGCGGAAGAAAACCACGTATCCAGCGTGTCGGGGTCCTGGGCGATGTTTGCGCTTGCGCAGTGCGGGCATACGTCAAGGTCGTCGCGCGAGACGGTCATCTGCCCACATGCCGCGCAGTAAAACGCGGGGATGCGGTGCCCCCACCAAAGCTGGCGCGAGATGCACCAGTCCTTGATGTTCTCCATCCAGTGGAAGTAGATCTTATCAAACCGTTCGGGGATAAACTTGGTTTCGCCGCTTTTAACCACCTCGATGGCGGGTTCGGCAAGCGGCTTCATCTTTACAAACCACTGCTTGGATACGCGCGGCTCCACAACATGCGCACAGCGGTAACACGCGCCAACGTTGTGCTTGATGTCCTCCACCTTGCGCAGGTAGCCCTCGTCCTCCAATTGCTTTACAATGGCCTTGCGCGCGTCCGGTCCCGTCATGCCCGCAAAGCGTCCGCCGTTTTCGTTGATCGAGCCGTCGTCGTGCATCACGTTAATCACGGGCAGGTTATGGCGCAGACCGACCTCAAAGTCGTTGGGGTCGTGGGCGGGGGTGATCTTCACCACGCCGGTACCGAAATCCATCTCCACATAATCGTCGGCGATGACGGGAATCTCTTTGCCTACAATGGGCAGCAGTACGTTCTTGCCGATTAGGTGCTTGTACCGCTCGTCGTCGGGGTGCACCGCTACGGCGGTATCGCCCAGCATCGTCTCGGGGCGGGTGGTGGCAAGCTCTAAAAAGCTGTTATCGCCCACTACGGGGTATTTGATGTGCCAGAAGTGACCATCCTTCTCCTCGTACTCCACCTCCGCGTCCGAGATGGAGGTAAGGCAGTGGGGGCACCAGTTGATGATGCGCTCACCGCGGTAAATCAAGTCCTGCTCAAACAGGCGCACGAATACCTCGCGCACCGCATGCGAGCAGCGGTCGTCCATGGTAAAGCTCTCACGCTCCCAGTCGCAGGAGGAGCCGAGCTTTTTCAGCTGCTCGGTGATGCGTCCGCCGTATTTGCGACGCCACTCCCACGCGCGCTCCATAAAACCGTCGCGTCCAAGGTCTGCCTTGGTCACGCCGTCCTTTTTCATATCCTCCACGATCTTTGCCTCGGTGGCGATGGCGGCATGGTCGGTGCCGGGCATCCACAGGGCTTCGTAGCCCTGCATGCGCTTAAAGCGAATCAGACTGTCCTGCATCGCGTTATCCAGCGCGTGCCCAAGGTGCAGCTGCCCCGTAATGTTGGGCGGCGGCATCATGATGGTATACGGCTTTTTATCGGGGTTTACGACCGCGTGAAAGTAGCCTCCCTCAAGCCAAAAGTCGTAGATGCGGCCTTCTACCTGCTTAGGGTCGTAAAGCTTGTCGAGCTGTTTTGACATAGTGATGACCATCCCTTTCTATAAAAACCCTGCTGCGCCACAATAAGCACAAGACATACAGTTTAATAAAGTCAGTTACGTCCTGAAAATCAAACCGCGGACATAAGGCAGATGAGAACTGACTTGTTGAAAACAGACTACCCTTTATTATGCGCAAGCAGGTGGGCAATGTCAAGGTTTTGGCGTGGAAATCGATGAGAATGCCGAACTGTGCAGTTTATAGATAGGGTGTGCTTGGAATGGGGCTACATGTAGTTTTGTTTGCTGCAGTATATCTGTTTTGTACAATACTCGTTGTGGGCGGAGCTACAAAGACATGGCAAGATGTGAAGGACAGTGACGAGGGGTTTAACCCACGCTCTCTGTGGGGGGAGCGACTAATCAGGTCTTCGACCCGGTATCCACGGACAAAAATTTCAATCCACGCTCCCCGTGGGGGGAGCGACACGCGACTTCCAGAAGCTTATTAAAGAGCAGCCGGAATTTCAATCCACGCTCCCCGTGGGGGGAGCGACAAGTTGAGTGTAGGTCGTGTCCAATCCCCTACCCTATTTCAATCCACGCTCCCCGTGGGGGGAGCGACTCTAGCGACTTGTTTCTTCACGTAGGGCTTGCGGGAATTTCAATCCACGCTCCCCGTGGGGGGAGCGACTAAATGCCGCGCCTCTTTTATTGCAGAGAGAATCAATTTCAATCCACGCTCCCCGTGGGGGGAGCGACCGGCAAGCTAAGAGAGCAAGGGTTTGAGAAAATCGATTTCAATCCACGCTCCCCGTGGGGGGAGCGACCGTCCCGCTTGCGTTGCCATGCCTTGCTATTGCGATTTCAATCCACGCTCCCCGTGGGGGGAGCGACAAGATTACCGTAGCCGGTGACACCATCGAAATCATTTCAATCCACGCTCCCCGTGGGGGGAGCGACACAACGCAGAGCGGGACATTGCGCAAGATAAACCATTTCAATCCACGCTCCCCGTGGGGGGAGCGACGTCCCAAAATGGCGTGATATCCGCAACCTAACAGGAATTTCAATCCACGCTCCCCGTGGGGGGAGCGACGGGGCACGTCGTGTTCAACCCAGCAAAGGCACCCATTTCAATCCACGCTCCCCGTGGGGGGAGCGACCTTGGACTAAAGAAGAGTCAGCGGACGCTTTTTTAATTTCAATCCACGCTCCCCGTGGGGGGAGCGACAACGTGCTTGTCAACGCTTTTTTACAAATATTTTCTTATTTCAATCCACGCTCCCCGTGGGGGGAGCGACAATTAGGGATTTAGTTTTAGTATCAATATACCTCCTATTTCAATCCACGCTCCCCGTGGGGGGAGCGACAGGGCTGGGAAGTAGTCATGACCCGCACCGAGGACAATTTCAATCCACGCTCCCCGGGGGGGGAGCGACTTGTCCATTGAGTGATAATCGCCCCGCGCGCCACCTATTTCAATCCACGCTCCCCGTGGGGGGAGCGACTCAAACAGGGGTATAACCGTTCTTGTTGATCCGTGATTTCAATCCACGCTCCCCGTGGGGGGAGCGACCTATCAAATAGATAGCACCCAGTAGCCGGAAAGATTTCAATCCACGCTCCCCGTGGGGGGAGCGACTGCACGAAACGACGCCGTAGTGCCATAAAAAATATTTCAATCCACGCTCCCCGTGGGGGGAGCGACAATCGGCTTTAACGTGCCGCACTCACTCACGCGGTATTTCAATCCACGCTCCCCGTGGGGGGAGCGACCAATATAAGCCGCTGTAGCGTTGTCGACTGGTGATTTCAATCCACGCTCCCCGTGGGGGGAGCGACGGAAACACGGATGCGGTGGAAGTAAATTTAACCTTATTTCAATCCACGCTCCCCGTGGGGGGAGCGACAATATTGTATGAGTAGCTGTGTGTTACCCTCTGATATTTCAATCCACGCTCCCCGTGGGGGGAGCGACGACATTTTGGAGCTTGTTGACCTTGACCGCATCGTATTTCAATCCACGCTCCCCGTGGGGGGAGCGACTGATGTTTTTGAACCTTTGCCGATACCAAAGGCTATTTCAATCCACGCTCCCCGTGGGGGGAGCGACCAAACTCCGCGTAAATCCCTCTTGACCCAACAATTTCAATCCACGCTCCCCGTGGGGGGAGCGACGGTAAGGCGGACAAAAATTAAGCCTTACAAAAAGGAATTTCAATCCACGCTCCCCGTGGGGGGAGCGACCTATGCCGGACAGCAAGCCGGGGTTGTTGTGCAATTTCAATCCACGCTCCCCGTGGGGGGAGCGACCTCAACGCTCTCAAGAGACTTACAGTCTTCCCAATTTCAATCCACGCTCCCCGTGGGGGGAGCGACACAGCGGTTAACCGTTCCGTGAACAACGGTATCATTTCAATCCACGCTCCCCGTGGGGGGAGCGACGTACTTGTCCTGCCACCGAAACGGAGCTGCATCCATTTCAATCCACGCTCCCCGTGGGGGGAGCGACTCCTATTTGTAATCTTTAAAATTCTCGCATGATCGATTTCAATCCACGCTCCCCGTGGGGGGAGCGACAAAGGACTATTATGTTGCAGTTAAAAGCAATCCTTATTTCAATCCACGCTCCCCGTGGGGGGAGCGACACGCCGCTTAAAATGTTGCCGGTCTTGTAGCGATAATTTCAATCCACGCTCCCCGTGGGGGGAGCGACACTCACCGCAATAATATTTTTCCCCGTTGTGTGTATTTCAATCCACGCTCCCCGTGGGGGGAGCGACGCTTTTCCCGAGAGCCCTAGCGGCGCCGACTGCGATTTCAATCCACGCTCCCCGTGGGGGGAGCGACCTTTTGCGTTGGCTTTTAAGTCTTCCGGACGCATCATTTCAATCCACGCTCCCCGTGGGGGGAGCGACGTCATGCAGCTTAACGATGCGCAGCCTAAAGTGTTTATTTCAATCCACGCTCCCCGTGGGGGGAGCGACATCAACAGGCTTTGGCGTAAGATACATAATCAGCATTTCAATCCACGCTCCCCGTGGGGGGAGCGACCCAAATTGTTCTCCGTTTGATACTGTCACTTCAATTTCAATCCACGCTCCCCGTGGGGGGAGCGACAGCAAAACGTCACAAAATATCCATCCGTATTATGACGTGTTGCACAAGTTTATTAATTGTAAAAGCCAAAAAGGGAAAGGGATGTAAATAGCATAAGGTCACCCTATACGTTCGCACAAAAAAAGCAGGTGCGAACCCGTCGGGGAAACCATGGAAGCTTGCGGTTCGCACTACACCATCAGCGTACCTTCCACATCGAAAGACGGCTTTGCACCGATATGGTCGACCTTACCTTGATAGTTGTTTCCTAAGTAATAAAACCGTAGGCTGTCCTTATCTCTATCGATGATCTGCTCCAAAATGTGACGAACTTCGCGACACTTCGCTGCATCCATGACGCACTCGAAAACGGAATTTTGGACGCGTTGTCCCACGTTGACGCATTGCTTTGCCACCTTACGCAGCCGTTTGCGCCCGGCGGCAGTCTCGGTGCAGACGTCATAGGTTATGAGAACCAGCATCGTAAATCACCTACTTCCACAGGAATACGGGATAATCGTCCAGGTCGCCCCGCAGATAACGCGCCAGCAAAAGTGCCTGCACGTGGGGAACAAGCCCCCACTCCATCTTTTCATCAAGATACGGATGGGTGATTTTGTCCTGCTTTTTCTCCTGCCACGCGCGCAGTACCGCCTTGCGTGTATCATCATCCATGATGACCGCGCCGCTTTCATGCCGAGAAAAGCCCTTGGCGTTCACTTCGCGGCGGTTGATGAGTGATAGCACAAAGCGGTCGGCGTATACGCTGCGCAGTTCCTCCATCAGATCAAGCGCACAGGATATCCGCCCCGGGCGGTCGCGGTGCAGAAAGCCGACATAGGCGTCCAGTCCAACCCCCTCTAGCGCCGAGGCACAGTCGTGGGCGAGCAGGGTATACACAAACGAGAGCAGGGCGTTGACGTTATCTAGCGGTGGGCGTCGGTTGCGCCCCAAAAATGGGAAGTCCTCTTTTTGCTGCAGAATCAGTTCATCCAATACGCCGAAATAGCAGCTTGCGGCTTCACCCTCCAAACCGCGAAGGCGCGCGGCATCCTCACATTCGTTGACGGCCGAGATGCCTTGGACAAGCTGTCGGGAGGCCTCTTTTACGCGTGCGGTGTCAATGCGTTGGGGATGGTCACGGGTTGCGCGTTCAAGCACCCATCGGGAGTTGTACAGCTTGCCGAGGATAAAACGCCGGGCAAGGCGCACGCTCTGTGCCGGATCGTCGCTGATGCGATATTGGGTTTTGCGCAGCGTGACGTTGCCGTTTGTTTCGCCGGTCACGCGGCACAAAAACCGACCCTGAACGGTCAGAAAGGTCAGCGAGGGACCGTATTTCGCACAGCGTCCCATCAGGGCGGGGCTTGCGCCGGTATACCCAAAGGCGAGTATGCCCTCCAGATTATGCAGCGGAAGGCGCGCCGCCTCCTGTTGTTCTTTGAGTACCACAATGTTTTCCCCGTCCAGTGCAAGATAGGTATCGGTGGAGGTCACATACAGGGTGTTGAGCAGCTTTTTCATACGGCACCCCCGTCTTCGTCTTCCTGCATCTCCTTGATGCGGTCGCTCAGATATTCGCTGACCGGACGCTTTTTCAGCAGCTTGGGCAGGCACAAGTCTTTTAATGAGCAGTTGCCACATGCCTTGGTGGGCTTGACACGCGGTGTGTGCCTGCGCGCATACAGCTCGTGCATCTCAGCAAACGCGGTAGAAACCTTTTCGTTGATTTTCTCGTCGATGGCAACGCGGGTGCGCCGCGAAGGCTCGCCGTAATACAGAAAGCCCTCGGGCACGTCGCAGCCCAGCATCTCGCCAAGGCAGATGGCTTGCGCCGCAAGCTGCAGAACATCCTCGTCGCCCTCCTTGGGCTTGCCGCGTTTGTACTCAACGGGCACGGGCAGGAACAATCCATCCCTGCCGTTTAACCGTACGCCGTTGTTGTTGCGGTGCAGCTCCACCACATCGCACACACCGTTTGTACCCAAGGTGCGGGAGAACACCGGCATCCCTCGCGTGATGATTACATCCCCCCGCGTCTCGGTCAGCGCGCTGTTGTGTGCCCGCTCGTGCAGGATGTTCCCCTCCACCGTCAGCAGGTTGTCCTTCCACGCCTGCTCGATGTGAATGAGCGCCCATTGCCGACGGCAGAAGGTAAAGTGCTGTATGCCGGATAGGGCGAGAAAATCCTCTTCGTTATAGTCCGTCATATCGCCTGAATCAGTTCCACGCTTTCGGGGATGGCATCGGTGCTGACCGTGACGGTGTAGTCCGAAAAGCTGCGGGCGGGGGCATCGGTGTTTCGTTTTACATGGATGGTGTCAAACAGCTTGTGCGCTGGGCAGTTACCAAGCTCGCTTTGATGCTTAAATAGGTATAGCCCGCGCACTGCCATGTTGCCCCGTGCGGCAGAATGGTCATGCTCAAACATGTTGGCAATAGCCTCCCACAGTAACGCCAAATCCTCCTCGCTAAAGCCGGTGGATTTGCGTGCGAGGTTTGCCGATACATACCCGTCCGCCCGATACAGCGCGTAGGGGATGATGTGTTTACGCCCCATCTCGGTTTCCTTTTTCTTTGCGTCCTCTTCGGTGGTGATGGCAACGCGCGTAATGGTAATCTCCTGCTGTACAATCGGGTCGATGCTGCGCGCAAAGCCAATCTGCACCGGACCGCGCACCTGTCCGCAATTGAGCTTTGCCTTAACAAAGGTAACCATGACCGCCCCAAAGGTGCGAATATCATAATAATGTGAACACATAAAATCGCGAATCTTCTCGTCAATTTCGCCCTTTTTGTCCTGTGCTTCCTTTTCATCCTTTACGCCGACGTGTGAAAAAGCGCCCTTTTCTTTGGTAACCAGTGCTCCGCCTTCTTTGATGTAGATTTGAAAACGTTCATCGTTTTCTTTGACCGTTTCCACATAGTTGCGGATTTTGCGTTTTAAGCAAACGTCGGTCACAATGCCATAGCCAGTCTCCGCATCAATGCGGGGCATATTGCCCGCGTCGGGGTCGCCGTTGGGGTTGCCGTTCTCCACATCAAACAACACTGTGAATTCATACCGATTTTTAATCGTCTCGCTCATGATTATTGTACCTCCTCATTGGTTTTATCTTTCTTTACAAAGAATGCGTTGCGCTGGTGATAGTAGCCAAGAATAAAAACTCCCTGCTCATCAAGCGAAAGGTGTGCGGGATATGCGCCATCGTTCATCTCAAGCTGTTCCATAATCCTTGCAATCCGATTGTCGTTTGCATATCCGTATTCCGCTTTGGAGATATGAGCCTGTGCGAGCTTTAACAGCACAGGGAAAACACTGGACGGTGTGGCGCAGGCGGACGAGAAGTAACGGTCTTTTATCGTGGTGTTGATGCCGGGGTTTGCGTCAAGCTGAGTTTTCTCCAACACCGCGAACAGTCGCCCCAAAAGGTAGGCGGGGGATGTGCTGTTTTCGTTAAGAGCCAATGTCAATTCCTCCTTATACGTTCCAAATTCTTTGTGCTTGCGAATCAGGCATGCTTTGATAATTGCCGCCTTACAATAGTTAATGTCGTCCCCCGCGCGGATGCGTATCAGCACTGCGTTCAGCAGCTGTTGGGGGTACTTCGAGCCTGTTAATACAGCCCGCAATACCGAGCCGGACAGTAGGGGAGACGCCGCTTTGTCACTGGATTTTGGTGATACCGTTTCATTAAGCAGCCGCCACAGAGAAAGGATATCGCCATCGCTGTGGTACTGTTTTTGAATGCGCATATCCTCATAATGCTGCGCTACCTTACGGGTAAAGTCACCAAAGGTGTCCCTAGCAAAAAAACGAACCGACAGCCTTGCCGCATTGGGTGCAAGTCCGAGCACATAAAACGAGACATCCGGTTCAAACGCGTCGGACAGATCGCCTATCGGCGCGCCGCCCGCGATTTTTTTGAGTATTTGCCGAACCTCTCTGACTGCGCGTTCATCGCGGGCATATTGCTGCGGCGCTGTCTTTGCCTTTTCCTCCAATTCTCCTGGGTCTAAAAACAAAGAGGCGAAATCCTGATACTGTTTTTCGGGGCTTAACGCCCAGAATACGGTTGTGGTGTCTCCCAATATCATGCGGTGCGCACCGTCGGACAATAGGCTGTTGAGCACAGTGGTATAGGCAAAGGTGGCTTTTTTGCTTACAGGCGCGTTTGCGCCCTGTTCCTCGGCTCTGCCATAGGATTCATACGCCCGCGCATTGAACGAGACGATGGATGCCCCCACGCTCTGCGCGCCCCGAACGCCCTTGATACTGGGGTGAAGCCTTGCAATCGCAGCCTGCTCCCCGCTCACCAGTCGTAGGGGATAATAATGGCGCGAGTGTTATCTTCTATCAGCTTAAAGTCTTTCGCGATATCCTCAAATTCAAACGAAAAGCCGTCAATGCCTTTTTCCAGACGCTCGAAGATATCGTGCTTATCCAGCCCGACCTTGCCCTCCAGTTCATACAGCAGGGTGAAGTATGAGCTGATTGCCTCTGGCGAAAGGATATCCTCATATCGGCGCATTACATCTCGCGCCACACCAATGGGTCGACGAAAGGCGGCGGGCTGTCGGTTTGCGTGCGCCTGCTCCGGCTCGAACACATGTACCTCGCCCAGAGTCGGGTTACCTTGCGCGTCACGAAGCCTGCCCTCGCGGTTGCAGCGCCCTGCCGACTGCACAATAGAGTCCAGCCCGCACACCGAGCGGTAAACGACGGGGAAATCCACATCCACGCCCGCCTCTATTAGCCTTGTGGAGACCACGCGGCAGGGCAACCCGTCTTTTAGCCGCGTCCGAACGTCTTTTAGTATTTCATTGCGGTGCGCGGGGCACATCAGTGTGGAGAGGTGAAACGACCCCTCGTCCCTAATTAACTCAAACAGTTCGAGCGCGTGCTTGCGGGTGTTGACGATGCACAGCGACTGCTTGCTTGCTGCCAGTTCCTGAGAAAGAACTTCATCAGAAAGCGGTCCCCGTATAACCACACGGGTGCGGCGAAACGACTCGTTTAAATCACCGATTCCGTCGCAGATTTCGCGGGGAATAATCCTTTTTGGGAAATAGTCTCCCAGCGCGGGCTGTGTGGCACTGCACAGAACAACCGACGAAGAATAGTTATGTACCAGCTCGCTTAACGCCATCACGCAGGGGGTCAAAAACTCGGTCGGGAGCATCTGCGCCTCGTCAAGGATGATGACGCTGTTCGCAATGTTGTGCAGCTTGCGGCAACGCGAGGACTTGTTTGCAAACAGCGATTCAAAAAACTGCACGTTGGTGGTTACAATAAGCGGCATGTCCCAGTTTTCCGCTGCGAGCTTGCGCTTGTTGCCTAGGTTGTCCTCGCCGTCCGTAAAATCAAAGCTTGCGTGGTGCTCCAGCACATTTTGCTCGCCGAGCAAGTCCGCAAAAACCTTGGCGTTCTGCTCAATGATGGAGGTGTACGGAATAACGTAGATGATTCGTTTCATCCCGTGCCTGCGCAGGTGTGAAAGTGCAAACGCAAGGGAGGAGAGCGTCTTGCCGCCGCCTGTGGGCACGGTGAGCGTAAACAGACCCTTTTCACCCTCGGCCGCCGTTTTGCAGCAGGCTAAAATCTCCGAGCGCTTGCGGTTGACGGGATTGTCAGCCGAAAATGCTGCAGTTTTACTGTCTAGCTTTTCAAGAAAGCCTGCAAAATCGTAGCTTGCCGTGCGGTCAACGGCGCCGTTTTTCATGAATCGCTCGGTGTCCAGAAAATCCGCGTCCACAAGGCAGGAATAGAGCATACGCACAAAAAACGAAAGCGAGAACCCAAACCGCCCAAGCGGTCGGATGGGCGGAAGCTTGGGTATACACAGCTCATCGCCCGCAAATTCGGTGAAAAAGTCATCGTAGGCGGGGAGATCGGTCTTTTTCAGCCTTGCCTCAAGCGTTGCCTCTGCGCCGGTGTCTGAACGCGCGCCCGCGTTTTGTAGTCCGGTGTGGTGCCCTGCGGTGCAGTACGCCACAAGCCGCCCCGCCACACCCAGCTTAGCCGCTTCCTTCGCGCCCGCCGTAGAGTGGTCGCATTTTTGTACCGCACCGCGAATGCGTGCCTGAAAAGCCTCAGAATACTTGCCCGCGTCGTGCAAAAGCCCAGCGCAGCGCGCAAATTCCCCTACGCCAAAGTCTTGAGCAAAGCCCTCTGCAAGCTGTGCGGTTTGCCGCAGGTGCTCGGTTAGCGGCTGCTGGGCGCCAGCTTCCTCGCGCCTATGCGCAATAAACACAATAAACCACCTCTTTCCTAAATTATAACAGGGAACTCTTCAAAAAACCACATATTATGACTTGTTTTTACAAACATTAAATATATTGTAACGCATCTAGTGTCCCATAAAACTCCCAGTTCTCGTAAAACTTCAGTTATTTACTGAGGGATTAAGCAAATAAGACTTGTGAAAATCCCCTCACCCCCGACCCCGTTTTCGCATATAAATATAAAAACTATGTAAAAGTGGTTGACAGCCCCGCCGCTTTTCTGCTATACTGGGCTAAATTAACACAAGGAGAACGCCCTGAATGATGACTTCGTTTGCAATTGTCAACATTATTATCGTCATTATCGCTCTAGTCGTCGGACTAGTCAGTGATGATGTTAATTGTGTTGCGCTGCGAACAGGGAATTGATGAAGGGTCGCCCCACGAAGGACGCCTTGTAAATCAAAGAGTATTGCACACCCTGCAGTGAAACACACTGCAGGGTTTTTTGTTTACTCACAATGTAAGAAATTAACCTTTTTTATCTTTAATATCCAGTAGAGGGGAAGGGAAGGACCGTACAATGACTAGTTTTGTGCGAAACACTGCGATGGTCGTCGCGGTCGTTGCTGTTATTGTCACCGGCTCCGGTGCGGGGTTTGCTCTGTCGGATGGTGCGCTTATCTAGGCGCATATACCGCAGCAAACAGCCGGAGCGCCGGAAACCCGCACACGAACTTCGCTAGCACATTACGCAGTACGAAAGGATGACTTTACGATGAAGCTGACAGGCGCACAGATTTTGATACAAACCCTTTTGGAACAGGGTGTGGATACCGTGTTTGGTTACCCGGGCGGTCAGGTGCTGTATATCTACGACGAGCTGTACAAGAGTGCCGACGACATCACCCACTACATCACCTGCCACGAGCAGGCTGCCGCCCACGCGGCGGACAGCTACGCAAGGATAAGCGGCAAGACCGGCGTTGTGATAGCAACCTCCGGTCCCGGCGCAACCAATCTGGTAACGGGTATCGCCAACGCCTACCTCGACAGCACCCCACTGGTCGCCATCACCGGCAACGTACCCACTACGCTGATCGGTCGCGACAGCTTTCAGGAGGTAGACATCACCGGCATTACCATGCCCGTTACCAAGCACAACTACATCGTTAAGGATGTAGAGCGGCTTGCCGACACCGTGCGCGAAGCGTTTGCCATCGCAAACAGCGGCAGAAAGGGTCCCGTGCTCATCGATATCCCCAAGGATGTACAGCTTGCCACCTTCGATTATGAGCCGGAGGTTAAAACCGGTACAGAACCGCTTGAGGACAGAAGCGAAGAGGCACGCTGTGCCGCGGAGATCATCGCAAGCGCAAAGCGTCCGTACATCTACGCGGGCGGCGGTGTGGTGGCGTCCGAGGCGGCAAAGGAGCTGCTCGAACTTGCCGAGCGCATCGACGCCCCAATCGGGCTTAGCATGATGGGTCTTACCGCATTGCCCGCAGACCACCCCCGCAACTTTGGTATGGTGGGCATGCACGGGCGGTACGCCGCAAACCGTGCCCTGCACCAGAGCGATGTAATCATAGCCATCGGCACCCGCTTCTCGGACCGCGCAACGGGCAACAAAACCGAGTTCTCGGGCGGGCGCAGGGTGCTGCATATCGATATCGACCCCGCAGAGATCGGCAAAAACATCTCGGCGTACACCGGCATCATCGGCGACATCAAGGAGATTCTCACCGCCCTGCTCTCCATTCTCCCCAAAACCGAGCACCCCGAGTGGCACACCGAGACCTCCGGCTACAAAACCTGCCCACAGAACTGCATTGATATGGAAAAATGCCGCCTTACTCCGCAAACGGTAATCGAAGCGGTTAGCCGCTTTGCAGACGACGATACGGTGGTAGCCACCGACGTAGGGCAGCACCAGATGTGGACGGCGCAGTACTACCCCTTTAAAACACCGCGCACCTTCTCGACAAGCGGCGGACTTGGCACCATGGGCTACGGAATGGGCGCAGCCATCGGCGCGTGCATTGCCCGCGACAAGCAGCGCACCGTGCTGTTTACAAGCGACGGCAGCTTCCATATGAATATGTCCGAGCTTGCGACGGCGGTCAGCTTCGAGCTTCCCATCGTGGTGGTTCTGCTCAACAACAACGTGCTGGGTATGGTTCGTCAGTGGCAGACGCAGTTTTTCGGCAAACGCTACTCCCAAACCTCGCTCGACCGCAAGACCGACTATGTGCGGCTTGCCGAGGCGTTCGGCGGCGCGGGGCAGCTGGTAGAGGACGAAGCGCAGCTTGAGGACGCGCTGAAAACGGCATTTTCGTATGACGGACCGTTTGTGCTCGACTGCCGCATCGGCTGCGACGAGCGCGTGCTGCCCTTTATCCCCCCGGGCGGCGGCATGAAGGATATCATCCTGAAATAGCAGGCGTGGCTGCACAAAACCCAGAACGGGCAGACGAGAGGAGCGAGTTTAAGTTATGAATCAAGATCAATTTATTGTTTCGATACTGGTAAACAACCACTTCGGCGTGCTGACGCGCATCGCGGGGCTGTTTTCCAAGCGCGGGTTTAACATCGATTCCCTGACCGTTGGTGTGACGGAAGACCCCGAGATCTCCCGTATGACCATCGTTTCCACCGGCGACGAGTATGTAAAAAACCAGATTGTGCGCCAGCTGGAAAAGCTGGTGGATGTCAAGGTGGTTCAGCTGATGGACCCGAACAACACCGTGCCGCGCGAGCTGTTGATTATTAAGCTTGCCATTGCCCCCGATAATCGCCACGAGGTGATGGAGGCGGTTCAGATCTTCCGCGCTAAGGTTATTGACCTTGCGCAGCAGTATGTGACGGTGGAGATAACCGGCGACCGCAAAAAGCTCGACGCGTTTGTCGAGTATCTGCGCCCCTACAACATCATCGAGATCTGCCGCACCGGCGTTACCGCAGTGGGCAGGGCGGGCTATTGCTTAGAGGTGCAGTAGCATAACCAAAACGCCCCCCCGGCCTTTTTAGGCATGCTATATTATATAAAAATGTTTGGAGGAAGAAAAAACAATGGCGAAACTCTACTACGAGAAGGACTGTGACCTGGGTGTACTAAAAAACAAGACGGTGGCTATCATCGGCTACGGCAGTCAGGGACACGCGCATGCACTGAACCTGCACGAGAGCGGTGTAAAGGTGGTCGTCGGTCTGTACGAGGGTGCACCCTCCGGCAAGCGCGCACAGGAAAAGGGACTCACCGTAATGACCACGGCGGATGCCGTGAAGGCAGCGGACGTGGTGATGATTCTCATCAACGACGAGAAGCAGCCCGCCATGTACGAGAAGGACATTAAGCCAAACCTGCGCCCCGGCATGACGCTGATGTTTGCACACGGCTTTAACATCCACTACGGGCAGATTGTTCCCCCCGCGGACATTGACGTAATTATGATTGCCCCCAAGGGACCCGGACACACCGTACGCACCCAGTTTGAAGAGGGCAAGGGCGTACCCTGCCTGATTGCCGTGCATCAGGACGCAACCGGCAACGCGTTTGCTACTGGTCTTGCATACGCGCTGGGCATTGGCGGCGCAAGAGCGGGCGTGCTCGAGACCACCTTTAAGGAGGAGACCGAGACCGACCTGTTCGGTGAGCAGGCAGTGCTGTGCGGCGGCGTAACCGCGCTGATGAAGGCGGGCTTTGAAACACTAGTGGAAGCAGGCTATCAGCCCGAGAGCGCGTACTTTGAGTGTATTCACGAGATGAAGCTGATTATCGACCTAGTGGTTGCGGGCGGTCTTTCGATGATGCGCTACTCGATTAGCGACACCGCCGAGTACGGCGATTACACCGTGGGCAGCCGCGTGATTACCGACGAGACCAAGAAGGAGATGAAGAAGGTTCTCACCGAGATTCAGGACGGCACCTTTGCCCGCAACTGGATTTTGGAGAACCAGGCAAACCGCCCCTACTTCAACTCCATGCGCCGCATCCAAAAGGAGCACCTGTGCGAGAAGGTCGGCGCGGAGCTTCGCGACAAGATGAGCTGGAAGCCCGGCAAGTAAGCAAAATTTACAAACCCGCTGTATGCGCCCTGCGGCGTGCCGGGCGCATACAGAACTATTAAAATAGCTTTGAAAAATAGGATAACCCCATTATAGATAGAAAGCGGCGAACGGTATGAACAGCGATAACATGAAACTAGGCGTACAGCGCGCCCCCCAGCGCTCCCTGCTAAAGGCGAACGGACTGGACGACGCGCAGATACAAAAGCCTATTATCGGTATTGTAAACTCGTTTAACGAGGTCGTGCCGGGGCACACCCATCTTGACCGACTAGCCCGTGCCGTGAAGGACGGCGTTTTGGCGGCAGGGGGAACCCCGCTGGAGTTTAACACCATCGCGGTGTGCGACGGCATTGCCATGGGGCACACTGGCATGAAGTATTCGCTTGTTTCGCGCGAGGTCATAGCCGACAGCGTGGAATGTATGGCAATGGCGCACTGCTTTGACGGTCTGGTGTTTATGCCAAGCTGCGACAAGGTGGTACCCGGCATGCTGATGGCGGCGGCACGGCTTAATCTGCCCAGCATCTTTGTTTCGGGCGGTCCCATGCTCTCGCTCAATGCAGACGATGGTCAGCCCATGGATCTAAACAGCGTGTTTGAGGCGGTGGGTGCCCACACCGTGGGTAAGATTGACGACGAGCGGCTTTCCTACTACGAGGATAACGCCTGCCCCACCTGTGGCTCCTGCTCGGGTATGTTCACCGCAAACTCGATGAACTGCCTGTGCGAGGCGGTCGGGCTGGCACTGCCGGGCAACGGCAGCATCCCCGCGGTGTACGCGCAGCGCATCCGCCTTGCCCGTGCTGCGGGCGAGCGCATCCTGTCACTCGTCAAGGAGAACGTCAGGGCGCTGGACATCCTAAACGAGCGCAGCATCCGCAACGCATTGGCGGTGGATATGGCACTGGGCTGCTCTACCAACACGGTGCTGCACCTTGCCGCCATCTGCCACGAGGCGGGCGTGCCCTTTAACCTAAAGCTGATTAACGAAATCAGCGCAAAGACCCCGAACCTATGCCACCTTGCCCCCGCGGGCGCGCACCATATGCAGGACCTGTACGCGGCGGGCGGCGTAACCGCGGTGATGGCGGAGGTTGCAAAGGCGGGTCTGCTCGACACCGAGGTGCCCGTTGCGGCGGGCGGTACGCTGGGCGACGTGCTGCGGCGCGCAAGGGTGATAAACCACGAGGTCATCCGCCCTATCGACACCCCCTATTCCAAGACCGGCGGGCTAGCCATCCTGTTTGGCAACCTCGCGCCGAACGGCGCGGTGGTAAAGCGCAGCGCGGTGGACGAGAGCATGCTGGTGCACAAGGGTCCCGCCCGGGTGTTTAACAGCGAGGACGAGGCAAGCAAAGCAATCTTCGGCGGCGAGATTCACAGCGGCGACGTGGTGGTGATTCGCTACGAGGGTCCCGCAGGGG
>JAEZVA010000005.1 GCA_023443315.1 Bacillota bacterium
ACGCTTTCGCCGGTGATGACCGAGTTATCCATATCCGAGCTGCCCGACAGCACCACCGCATCGAGCGGCACGCGCTCGCCGGGCTTGATGAGTACGGTTGAACCGATGGGCACGGTCTTCGCAGGCACCGATTTGCTGTCGCCGTTTGCGTCAACCAGGTTTGCGACATCGGGTCGAATGGAGGTCAGGCGCGTAATGCTCTTTTTCGAGCGCGACACCGCAAGCTCCTCCAGATAACTGCCGGCACGAAACAGCAATGTAACCATCGCCGCCTCGGGGAACTCGCCCAGCGCGCAAGCCGCAATGACGGCGATCATCATCAACAGCTCTTCTTCTATCTCAAGCCGAAACAGCTTCTTTACGCCTTCGATAAAGATGGGATAGCCCGACACCGCAATCGCCGCAAGCTGTAAAAGGGTGGCTGCGACGGCGGGCAGCATAGGGATAAAAGACAGTCCGAACAGCATAGCCGATAAAGCCAGCAATAACAAAGGGGTATCCATGCGACGCTTGCCGCGTTGCGCTTCGTCTGTGTTCTCATCCGTGTCTTGTGCAGGCAACCTACTGTCATCGCCGCCCGACAGCATCATAGCCGCCGTCTGGGCAGAGGCAAACTGCTGCTCATCCCCCCGAGAATCCGAAATAAAAACCCCGGTAACCTCCACGCCCTTTTCGGTGGTGTGGATGATCTTTTCTGCCTGCACAGGGGTGTCGGCAGGTGCGTCCTCATCCATGGTAAAGCGCAGCTCGTTGGTGGCAAAGCTAAGAAGGGTGTCGCTGACACCCGCCAACGCGCCGACGCGCTGCTCGATCTTTTCCGCACAGCTTGCGCAGTGCAGTCCCTTCATGCGCAGCTTAATTGTCTTCATGTTGATGCTCCTCCCTGATGTGCTCAAGCCCTGTGAGCAGGATGCGGCTGACGTGCTCGTCGTCCAGCGAGTAGAAGATGGATTTACCGTCGCGGCGGGTCTTTACGAGGTTTGCCGTGCGCAGAATGCGCAGCTGGTGTGACACAGCCGACTGCCCCATGCCCAAGATATACGCAATATCGCACACACACAGCTCGCGGCTGTTCAGCAAAAAGATAATCTTCAGGCGGGTGGAATCGCCGTATACCTTAAACGCGTCGGTCAGCCGGCTTAGCTCCGCCGGCTTTGGGATATACTGTGTAAAATCATCAGGAGTCAGGTTGTCGGAAAGGATGTTAATAATCTGCTCGTCACAGGCATCCTGCCCGTCGCACTGTGCTCCGGCGGGGGAACTATCGGACGCATGGTTTTTACAGCTGCAGTGCGCGGTCTCACGCGGCTGCTGCGAATCATTTGGCTGAGGCATGGTAGAACCTCCAATCAAATTAACATATGAGCAATTGTTCATATGTATTCTATAACTGTATCATACACCGATTAAGTATAGTTGTCAATTACTTTTTGGGGAAGTTTTTTGCCTCCATACCACCCTCTGGCATTTTGGGGTAGCAGACTGCTGAGAGCCGTCGGTTTTGCGTGTGTTTGGTAAGGTTTTGGAGCAATAGCATCTTGCTTTTTCGGGCGGTTGTGATACAATAAAACCATCCGAAAAGGAGGTGTTTGTTGTATGGCATATTTTATTTCTGAAGAATGCATCAGCTGCGGCGCATGTGAGCCTGAGTGTCCGGTATCGGCTATCTCTGCCGGAGATTCCATCTACGTCATTGACGAGGCTACCTGCATTGATTGCGGTGCCTGCGCCGGAGTTTGCCCCGTAGAGGCTCCTCAGCCCAAGGCGTAATGCCAAAGGCGTCAGAAACCTTTAACCAGAAGCTGTTTCATACATATCTTGAAACATGCCGTTATAAAGCGGATGCCGTCATGGGCATCCGCTTTATTCTTTTTGCATATTGTGTTAAAATAGTGTCTACGAATTATAGGCAAAGCGGGGGGACAACCCCAAATCTTAATCTAAAATAAACGGAGCATGCCGTCATAAAAGGAAACCGTGTATAACCGATGGATAGTAAGAGTAGTGATAATGCAATAGAGCAGCTTTCTCACGGCACAAGGCTGTACGTAAGCGACGCGCATAAATTTGGTACCGACGCGTTTTTGCTCGCCGGTTTTTCCGCACCCCGCCACAAGGACGTCTGCTGCGACCTTGGCTCGGGCTGCGGCATCATCCCGTTTATCTGGTGCGATGTGTACAAGCCAAAGCGCATCGCGGCGGTGGAGCTGCAGGAGCAGGGCGCGCAGCTGATGCACCGCTCGGTTGCATTAAACGGGCTTGACGGCGTTGTCACCCCCCTGCAGGCCGACCTCCGAAACCTAAACGGGGTACTGGAGGCGGGCGTATTTGATGTGGTAAGCTGCAACCCGCCCTATAAGGCGGCACAGACGGGCATACTAAGCGATACCAAGAGCGACCGCATCGCGCGGCACGAAACGATGTGTACGGCTTACGATGTGGCAAAAGCCGCGGCACGGCTGCTGCGGTTTGGCGGCAGGCTGTGTATCTGCCAGCGCCCTGAGCGCCTGTGCGACGTGCTTGAGGCAATGCGCCAAAACGGCATTGAGCCAAAACGGGTGCGGTTTGTGCAACAACGCCCCGATACCGCGCCATGGCTGTTTTTGGCGGAGGGCAAAAAGGGGGCAAAGCCGTTTTTACAGGTGGAAAAGCCCTTTCTTATTGAGGGCGAGGGCGGGTTTTCACGCGAGCTGCTCGACCTGTACGGCAAAGAGGATAATCTACCCCCGCGCTAACGGGCATAAACATAATATTCAATATATTCACTAAAGGTAGGGTCAAAGCATGAAGCTGTATGTCGTGGGCACACCAATCGGAAACCTGGGAGACCTGTCGCCCCGCGCCGTACAGGTGCTGCAGTTGGTGGATTTCATCGCCGCGGAGGATACCCGCGTGACACTGAAGCTGCTCAACCATTTTAATATCAAAAAACCGATGATTAGTTACTACGAGCACAACCTGCGCGAACGGGGCGAGCTAATTGTCTCGCGTATTTTAGGCGGTGAGCAGTGCGCTATCGTCACCGATGCGGGCATGCCCTGCATCAGCGACCCGGGCGAGGATCTGGTGCGGTTGTGCAGAGAGCGAGGGGTACCCATTGAGGTGGTACCTGGACCAAGCGCAGCCATCTCGGCACTTGCCGTTTCAGGGCTTACCACCTCCCGCTTTTCGTTTGAGGGCTTTTTAAGCACCGCAAAGAAGGCACGTGCCGAGCATCTGGACGAGATAAAGGACAACACCCGTACGCTAATCTTTTATGAGGCGCCGCACAAGCTGGTGCAGACGCTAGAGGACATGCTGCGCGTTTTGGGCGACCGTCGCATCTCGCTTGCACGGGAGCTTACCAAGCTGCATGAGGAGGTTTTGTGTACCACCCTTTCGCAGGCTGTGGTTTATTATAAAGAAACCGCACCCAGAGGAGAGTTTGTGCTAATTGTTGAGGGCGCGCAAAAGATAGAGCCGGAGCGGGTAGACATCGCCGAGGCGGCGCAGCTGGCGAGGGAGCTTGCACAGCAGGGTCTTTCACTCAGCGAGGCGGCAAAGCAGGCGGCGGCAAAAACCGGGCACCGCAAAAGCGAAATATACAGTCTGGCGTCAAAAATGTAAAAGAACGTTGTAGCATTGCCTCTTTTTTCGCAAGGGGAATTATGGTATAATCACCCCAAAGCGTTTACGTCCATTACGGCCGATAACCCGTATTATAAAGACATCAGATGCATCCGTGTTAGGAATTTTGGAGGGAATACAATGGGATTTGGGTTTGGGGCATTCGATTTCATGTTTGGTATCATACCGTTTTTCGTTATTATCATGTTCATTGCGGTGTTTGTTCTTTTTGCGGTTAGCATTGCAAAGGGTGTAAAGCAAAAAAACTACAACCGTTCTCAGCCTCGGCTCACCGTGCGGGCAAGGGTGGTGTCTAAGCGCACCGAGGTGCGCGGTAACAGCGGTAGCCATCACCATACTGGGGATGTCGTACACACCACGGGCGGGGTAACGCGCACCAACTACTACGCCACCTTTGAGGTGGAAAGCGGCGACCGCATGGAGCTTTTGATTCCCCCAAACGAGATTGGATACCTTGTTGAGGGCGATGCGGGCAGCCTGACGTTTCGCGGAACCGAGTATCTGGGCTTTGTTCGCGGATAAAATGAATATCGTGAGAGATTTGATAGATATGTATAAAGCATGGAGGAAGTACAATGAACAAGACCCCGTTTGTGTCCTTTAATAAGCTCAAGGAGATTACCTCGCAGTATCCTACCCCGTTTCACCTGTACGACGAGGCCGGTATTCGAAAAACCGCGCGTGACCTGTACAAGGCGTTTTCGTGGAACAAAGGCTTTAAAGAGTATTTTGCGGTGAAGGCAACGCCAAACCCCGAGATCCTGCGTATTCTGCGCGAGGAGGGCTGCGGCGCGGACTGCTCGTCCTACACCGAGCTGATGCTGTCTGACGCGGTGGGCTTTGAGGGCGACGAGATTATGTTTTCCTCCAACGTCACCCCCCGCGAGGATTATGCGTTAGCGGCGCGGCTTGGGGTCACCATCAACCTTGACGACATCACCCACATCGAGTTTTTAGAGGAGATTGCGGGCATCCCCGAGACCATCAGCCTGCGCTATAACCCGGGCGGAGATTTTTCGCTGGGCAACGAGATTATGGACACCCCAGGGGACGCAAAATACGGCTTGACCCGCCCCCAGATGACCGAGGCGATCAAAAAGCTGATGCAAAAGGGTGCGAAGCGCTTTGGCATCCATGCGTTTTTAGCCAGCAACACCGTTAGCAACGCTTATTACCCTCATCTTGCCCGCATCCTGTTTCAGACCGCAGCGGAGCTAAAGCGCGAAACGGGCGCGGAGATTGCGTTTATCAACCTATCTGGTGGTGTTGGCATCGCGTACCGTCCGGGACAGGAGGCAAACGACATCTTTGCCATTGGCGAAGGGGTCAGGGAGGCGTTTGAGGAGGTGCTTGTTCCCGCCGGCATGGGGGAGGTTCGTATATTTACCGAGCTTGGACGTTTTATGCTTGCGCCCCACGGCGCGCTGATTGCCACTGTCATCCACCAAAAACACATCTACAAGGAATATGTAGGGTTGGACGCGTGTGCCGCAAACCTGATGCGCCCCGCGATGTACGGCGCGTATCACCACATCACCGTCATGGGCAAGGAGGACGCGCCTTGTGACCACAAATACGACGTAACAGGCGGTCTTTGCGAGAACAACGATAAGTTTGCCATCGACCGCATGCTGCCTGAGATTGCAATCGGAGACGTTGTGTACCTTCACGACACCGGCGCGCACGGCGCTGCAATGGGCTATAACTACAATGGAAAGCTACGCTCTGCCGAGGTATTGCTCAAGGAGGACGGCACGACCAAGCTGATTCGCCGCGCCGAGACCCCGTTTGACTATTTTGCAACACTTGACTTTTTGGGTCTGTTTGATGACGCCAAGGCGGGCAAAAAGGGCTTTGTGTATGAAGAAGCCCAACCTGCCACCAGCAAATAGAAAAACAACACTTTGCCCTGATGCAACCGCATCAGGGCATTTTTGTGTTGATATTTCGGCTTGTGCGGATAACAATAACATAGATAAAAAGCGTTTATTCGATGGAGGCGTTTGCTTTGGAGGTTTTTTTTGATATTGGGGTTACGGTGATACGAGCAGTAGGTTCGATTGTTTTTCTGTTCATACTAACAAAGATTATGGGGGCAAAACAGATCTCTCAGCTTACCTTTTTTGACTATATCATCGGCATCTCGATTGGTTCGATTGTAGGAATTCTGGCGGTGGATCGCGACATTCATTACATTCACCCACTCGTCAGTATGACCGCCTATGCACTGACCGATGTGCTCATTTCGGCGATCGCCCGCAAATCGATTATGGCGCGCAGGATTTTTACGGGTACCCCCACGATTGTAATCTACAACGGTAAAATCATCAAACAAAGCATGAAAAAGCTGCACTACGATCTCAATGAGCTGTTGTCCATGTGCCGAATTAAGGGGTTTTACAATATTGCCGACATCCACTGCGCAATCCTTGAGACAAACGGCGATTTGTCGGTACTGCCAAACAGCGAGAAACGCCCCGTTGTGCCCGCCGACCTCAACCTTTCCCCCGCGCAGGAGAGCGTGGTCGCAAACGTCGTGATCGACGGTAAGATCATGACCAAAAACCTTAAGGGCATCGGCAGAAACGAACAGTGGCTGACCAAAAGGCTCAAAGAGCAGGGGTATCAAAACACCAAAGAGGTTTTGCTTGCCACCTGCGATGACAACGGCGCCCTTTCGGTATACCGCATGAACGAGTCTCCACCGCAGGGTGGCGTGCTCGATTAAGGCGTCTGGGCTATACTTTTCCACTTTGCAGTGCTATAATAATGTCTGCTGTTTTATTGATTGTTCAGCAGGTATAGTAAAAAGTGATGTTCTGCAAAGGGGGATATATACAGGTGTCGGTACAAACGGTAAAGGCGCATCTTGACCGCTTTGGGCGGGGCGGGGATGTGATGGAGTTTGAGATTTCTAGTGCCACGGTGGCGCTAGCTGCCGAGGCGGTGGGGGTAATACCCGCCCGCATAGCCAAAACGCTGTCGTTTGCAAAAGAGGACGACTGTATTCTGGTTGTAGCGGCAGGGGATGCAAAGATAGACAACGCGCGCTTTAAGGCGCGGTTTGGCATCAAGGCGCGCATGCTTACACCCGAGGACGCGCTGCGACTGACAGGGCATGCAGTAGGCGGGGTTTGCCCGTTTGCGATAGAAAACGAGCGGACCGAGGTTTATCTTGACGTTTCGCTCAGGCGTTTTCATACGGTATTCCCAGCGGCGGGCAGCGCAAATTCTGCCATCGAGCTAACCTGCGACGAGCTGGAGCAGTACTCCGGCTGCCGCGCGTGGATTGATGTATGCAAGGGTTGGCGCGAAGACGAGCAAGGCTAGAAACGGATAACAATACCCCATCAAACGGGATACAATCTCGTTTGATGGGGTGTTTTTTTGGTATGCGCAATGCGGTTGCTTTAATTTAAACTGTACCGTGCACGGTAGTCGGCAAGCAGCAGGTCTACCATCCGCCCGTAGCTCTGCACCCCGTCGGACTGACTGTTAGCCATTAGATAGGCGTTGTTTACCGAAGCAGAGACCTGGCTGACCGCACCCTCGTGCCTTTGCCAGAACCGGTTGTATGCCGCGAAGTCTGCCTTTATTGTATCGTCGAGACTCTCGTACATGTCGTAATACCGCTCGCTGTTTTCTTCGCGCAGCCAGTTAAGCGAAAAAGACAGCGCATGCAACGTGCCCGCGTAGTTAAAATACGAATTTTCTGAGCTTCTGCACGCAAGGTAGGCGATGAAGTTTGCCTCGTCCTCCCGCATAAAGCCGCGCTGATGGGCAAGCTCATGGCACATGGTGGCGGGCAGGCTGAAATCGGGCACTTGGTTGTTGTAGGTCGCCTCAAAGGTATACGGAACATATATCCCCGAGATATGCGCGTAGGAGAGCACAGATGAAAACGCGGCGGGTTTTGGCACCGAATACAGCCCGCGCATGAACGGGTAATCCTTAGACATCCCCTTCATTGCATTCACGGCGGCGGTTGCCGCTTCAAAATCGGTAGCGGCAATGGTGGTTGTTCCGTCCTGACCGACCGATACCAGTTTAACCTGAGCATTCGCGGCAGTCGCAAGCTCTTGGCATAACGCGTCCAGCTCTGCGGCAGAGGAGTCGCGCACTGTAAGCCCCGCCGTGTCGGCAAACGGAAGTCGGTGATAATTAATACCGCACAAAAACACAAAACCAGCGTACAGAACGCTTGCGATAACACAAAGGTTTACAACGTATGTATAAAGGGTATAAACCCGCCTGTCCCTGTCCTTCACCGCAGCACGCACCGTGCGCGCTGTATATAAAAGAAAAGACAGAATGCCAACAATAAGCGCAACCTCCGCAAGCGAGACGAAAAACAGCCCGGAAAGAGAAGTGAGTGCAGGTACAATAATTAAGTAAAGCCCTTGTGAGAAGTATTGTTCGGTCAGCTGTGGATATTTTGATGCAAAAAGCACCGTGATAATGGCAATGGGAACGAGTAGCAATAGGTACAACCGTCTTAATCCATATCGCGGCATAAGCCTCTCCCCCTTTTTGTGCGGATAGGTTGCAACGTTTTGAAAGGTGATTACTCCTATTTTACTCTATCGATGATATAAAAATCTAGTGCAAATTTTACAAAAAGTGAAGGGGTTAATGTGGTTAGCCTAACCGAAACGGTCCACCATCGCGGTACGCAGGATAAAGGGAAGACGAAACAGCGCAAGAACAACAGAAAACACAGCACCAATTAGCACAGACGCGGCAGAATGCACCAGGCTGACAGGGGAAAACGCAAGCCACCCGCCGAAGCCCGAAAGCAGGGCGCACCCCGCAAACAGCAATACGGTAATAATCAAAGCAACGTTGTAAAAGGGGCTTGAGAACACACCGAGCGATATCGCAGAGGTTGTTCTGCTGCGACAGGAGGCGGCAAGCGCGCATTGGCAGATAAGTAAAACAAAAAACGCCATCGTGCAGCCTGTCTCATGGGTGGGCGCCATCAGGTCGGTGATAAACAGTTTTGATCCCACAAAATAACCCCCCGTAACAAACAGGGTGGCCAATAGTCCTTTTAGAGCCGCCAAGAGGTAGGAGGACGGTGTAAGCCCGCCTTGCTGATGCGCTCCATGTCGGTCGCGCCCCTGTTGCTCGGTGCCCAGTGCTATTGCAAAGCTTAGTGAGACAGTTAGGTTAATCAGCAATACCTGCGGCAGTGCAATCAGCAAAGGGATACCCAGCACAAGGGCGGCGGCGGACGAAAATAATAGGGTAAAACAACAAGCGAGCACATAACGTGCCGATCGCCACAAATTTTCTTTTACAAAACGGCTCTCGCATATGGCGTCGACCACCGTGGAAAACCGGTTGTCGGTTACCAGCATGTCGCACACCGACTTGAGCCCCTCGCCTGCGCACTCCCGCATACAGCAGCCCACGTCTGCCGCCTTTAGGGCGGGAAGCTCACGCATACCACCGCCTACGGCGAGCACCGTGTGCCCCTTGTTCTTCCACGCGTGGATTACCCGCGCCTTGTCCTGCTCGCTAATGCGCGAATAGACCACAAGGCTTTCTGCCACAGCCGAAATCTCGCTATCGGTAAACAGGGAGAGCGCATCGCCCGATATCGCCTGTTTGTCGTCGGTAAGCAGGTTTAACGTGCGCGCGGTCGCGCACGCGGTCGTGATGTCGTCGTCGGTCATGATAATGGGTCGTACCCCCGCTGCCTGGCAGGCAAGCGCGGTTTTTACGGCGTCGGGGCGAAGTGGGTCACAAAGCCCGATTAGCCCGGCAAGCGTCAGACCGCACTCCAGCTCCTCGGGCACCAGCGTATCGGGCAGCGCATCGAGCTGCTTGTATGCGATGGCAATCACACGCAGCTCACGCTTGCACAGCTCGTCGTACACGGTTACGGCCTGTTTGCGCGAGCCGTTTGTGCACATCGGCAGCAGAATGTCGAGCCCGCCCTTTACAATTGCCACAGGGGCGCCTTCTATCATGGTTATGGTGGTCATGCGCATCCGCTCGGTCGTAAACGGAATCTCCCCCATTCGGGGATACTCGCGACACAGCTGTTCGGGGCTCATGCCATTGCGCATGGCGGCGTCTAGTACCGCGGTCTCCGCCGGACTACCCCCGCGCCGTTCCTCACCGTCTTCAAACGAAATCATGGCGTTCGAGCACAACGCACACAGCTTTAGCAGTGCCAAGGCGTTGCCGGTCAGGCGGGCACCAAACGGGGTGGTGACACCGTGCGCCCACAGGGTTTCTACCGTCAGCTGGTTTTGGGTGAATACGCCGTCCTTGTCGGTGCAGAGTATCGATACTTTAGATAAAGCCTCCAGCGTACCCGTTCGTTTGATTACGGCGTGACGCAGGGCAAGGCGACGCTCCCCCATACGCACCACCGCGGTCTCGGCGGCGGTAAGCGGAATCAGTGTTAAGGAACATACCATAGCGGCAAGGATATCGCTAAGCGCTCCAAACGGGGTGTGGCTTAGCGCGGAGTAAGCGGCAACCGCAACGACACACAAAAGCGCCGCGCCAATCATCACGGTTCCCATCTGCTCAAAAAAACTGCCCCTTTGTGTATACGACTCGCGCTCCCCGTACATCGAGGCAATCAGCTTGCCAAGCTCGGTCTGCATCCCCGTTGCGGTTACCACCGCGCGTCCACTGCCCGATATCACGTCGCAGCCCATATGTACCATGTTAATGCGGTCGGCGGCGGGGGTTTTGGGGGGCAAAAGCACATCCGCGCGCTTTAAACCGGGCATCGTGCGCCCCGTAAGAACCGATTCGTCGCACCGAAGACCGCTGCATTCAACGAGCCTTGCATCGGCGGAGATGCGGTCGCCCACCCGCAGAAGGATCAGATCCCCCGGCACAAGCTGCGAGGAGTCCACGCGGCTGGTTACCCCGCCGCGTATCACCTGGGCCGTGGGTACCGAAAGCTCGTTAAACCGCTTAAGCGAACGGTCGGCGCGGTATGCAAGAAACGCGCGCAAAAACACGCTACAAAGCGAAAAGAACGCGGTAAGCACTGCCCATGTCCAGTGCAGCCTGCCCATACAGGTAAGCACAAACGAAAACAAAAGCACCAGCAGCGCATTGACGCTTAAAAAGCTCATCAGCGCCTTTATGATATATTGTGGGTAGGTAAGGCGGCAGGGCGAGGATAGCACGTTTTCCCCGTGCTTTTGCCGAAGTATGGTGCAGCGATAGTCCACCAGTCCGCTGCGTTCGCCGGTTCCGTAGGTTTTGCATAGCTGCCGGATATCCACACTATGCCAGTTCATCGCGTTCCTCCCCCACTCCCATCGATGCTTATGTATAAACGCATCTCAGGATGTGCAATAATCTGTAAAATATGATTGGGGCAAGTTTACATGTTGCGGAAAATAATATATAATAACAAGGGTCTTTGCATGGAGTAAAACCCAAAGATTTCTACCATTTAGTATATCTCGCCGACCGCATGATTGCAAGTAAAGGTTAAAAAGCGGTTGTTTTGTCGGTGGGTGTCGATACAACCCTTTTTCGGATACAATACCAAAGCATTAATTACGAGGTGTGCGGCAGGCGCACGCCCACTACATTTTGATATATTGGAGAAGAACGCAATGGATGTAATGAAGCTGTACGAGCATTGGAGCACGCAGGAGCTGTCCGACCCCGACCTTGCGAGGGAGCTGCGTGAAATAGGCGGCAGCCCGGCGGAGATTACCGACCGTTTTTATCGCGAGCTTGAGTTTGGCACGGGCGGTATTCGCGGCGTGCTGGGTGCCGGCACCAACCGTCTAAACGTTTATGTGGTGGGACGCGCTACACAGGGTATTGCAAACTGGCTTTGCGCCCGGTATCAAAACGCGTCGGTAGCCATCGCCTACGACTCCCGAAACAAGAGTGAGCTGTTTGCGCGCCACGCGGCAAGTGTGCTTGCGGCAAATGGTATTAAGGCGTATCTTTACCCCGACCTTGCGCCCACCCCGATGCTCTCGTTTGCGGTGCGTAAGCTTGGCTGCCAGGCGGGTATTATGGTTACCGCGTCTCACAACCCAGCCAAGTACAACGGCTTTAAGGTGTATGACCAGTCCGGCTGTCAGATTGGCCCCGAGATAGCCGACGTGGTGCTGGAGGAGATTGGAAAGGTAGAATACTTTACGGGCGTAAAAACCGTCGAGTTTGACCGCGCTGTCTCGGACGGCACGGCGGTGTTGATTGGTAGCGATGTATACGAGGACTACTACCGCTGCGTGCTTGCCCAGCAGCTCAATCCCGGGCTGTGCGAAGGGGCAAACTTTAAGCTGGTGTTTACGCCGTTAAACGGCGCGGGCAACAAGCCGGTGCGCGAGGTGCTCTCTCGCATCGGCATCACGGGCGTTAACGTCGTGCCGGAGCAGGAGAACCCGGATGGCAACTTTACCACCTGCCCCTACCCGAACCCCGAGATGCGTGAGGCACTGACGCTTGGGCTTGCCCTGTGCGAGGAGCTTGGCGCCGATATGCTGCTTGCGACCGACCCCGATTGTGACCGTGTGGGCATCGCCGTAAAGGGCGAAACCGGCATGGAGCTGCTTACCGGCAACGAGGTGGGTGCGCTGCTGCTCGAGTACATCTGCAAAATACGCGTAGACAAAGGGCTTATGCCCCAAAACCCCGTTGCGGTGAAGTCGATTGTAAGCACCGAGCTTGCCACCGCCATCGCCGGGAAGTACGGCGTAGAGCTGCGGGATGTGCTCACCGGCTTTAAGTTTATTGGCGAGCAGATTGCCCTGCTTGAGAAGGATGGCGAGTCGGAGCGGTTTATCTTCGGCTTTGAGGAGAGCTACGGCTACCTTGCGGGCACCTACGTGCGCGACAAGGACGCGGTGGTGGCGTCGATGCTCATTTGCGAGATGGCAGCTTACTATAAAACAAAGGGCAAAACCCTTCTTGATGTGCGCCGCGAGATGTACGACACCTACGGCCGCTACGTCAACTTTATACAGAACTTTGAGTTTGAGGGCAAAAGCGGCATGGAGCGCATGAGCGAGATTATGGACACCCTGCGCGGCAACCCGCCGGTAGAGATAAACGGTAATAAGGTTGTACGCATCACCGATTATCAAAGAAGCATCAACCACGATATTGCGGCGGGCACCGAGCAGGAGATACTGCTGCCAAAATCCAACGTGCTTTCGCTCTTTCTTTCGGATGGCAGCTCGTTTGTGGTTCGCCCGTCGGGCACCGAGCCGAAGATTAAGGTGTACCACACCAACATCGGCGCGACGTTTGAACAGGCACAGCAGCGTAGCACGGCGCAGCAAAAAACCGTCACCGCGATGCTCGGGCTGTGATTATACGCAAATATGAATAACGAAGCCGGTTTGTCGGCACAAGGTGATTTTGGCACTTGATTTTTCGTCCCGTTTGTGATAACATCTAATTTGCTATGTTGGGAACGGACACACCTCGTTTGGGGGCTGTGTTTGACCGATAGGCGCAGGGCAGAGGTTGCTTCGCCTTCTGCTATAAGCTGCGCGGGTCCTTTTTGAAGGGCGCAAGGTGCTGCGGGGCGGATGGGAGGGTTTTATTGTGAAGAACGGCATTCATCCTGAGTACAAAGCCACCACGATTACCTGTGCATGCGGCAACGTCATTGACACAGCATCGACCAAAGAGAATAT
>JAEZVA010000013.1 GCA_023443315.1 Bacillota bacterium
TTATACCAGCTCGATGATCGCCATCTCGGCGGCATCTCCGCGGCGCGGTCCTATCTTGATAATGCGCGTGTAGCCGCCGTTGCGGTCAGCGTACTTGGGCGCAATCTCGTCAAACAGCTTCTTTGTAACCGTCTCTTTGGTTACAAAAGCCATCACCAGCCGCTTGGAGTGCAGATCCTGCGTCTTGCCGATGGTAATCATCTTCTCAGCCATGGCGCGAACCTCTTTGGCTCTGGTTACGGTGGTTTCGATCTTGCCGTTCTCCAGCAGATAGGTTACCATCGCACGCAGCATCGCCTTTCTCTGATCAGAGGTTCTGCCGAGTTTTCTTGTACCGGGCATCGAATTCACTCCTTACCCTGTTAATCCTGCCGTTTTATGTGGCGTAGGTTATCAGTTATTCTTCTTCTCTGTTTAGGTTAAATCCAAGTGCTTGAAGTTTTTGCACAACCTCTTCGAGCGACTTTTTGCCCAGGTTGCGCACCTTCATCATCTCTTCTTCGCTCTTGTTGATTAAATCCTGAACCGTGTTGATGCCTGCCCTCTTCAAACAGTTGAAGGAACGAACAGACAGGTCAAGCTCCTCAATGGTCATCTCAAGGACCTTTTCCATACCATTGTCACTTTTCTCGACCATTATCTCGGTGTGGTAAGCCTCATCCGAGAGGTCGGCGAATAGATTGAGATGGTCGTTGAGGACCTTGGCGGCGAGAGATACGGATTCCTTCGCGGAGATGGTTCCATCTGTCCATACCTCAAGCGTCAGCTTATCGTAGTCGGTAATCTGCCCTACACGGGTGTTTTCGACGTTGTAGTTCACCTTCAACACCGGGGTGTAGATGCTATCCACCGGAATTACACCGATGGAAGACTGCAGATTTTGCTTGTTGCGCTCCGCCGGCACATAGCCGCGACCCTTATCAAGGGTAATCTCCATGTAGAGCTTGGCTCCCGCAGATAGTGTTGCGATGTGCATAGCGGGATCGAGTATCTCAACCTCGGAGTTTGCCTTTATGCTGCCAGCTGTAACCTCGCACTCGCCCTCGGCGTCAATATACACCGTGGTGGGAGCGTCGCCGTACAACTTGGCGGCAAGCCCTTTGATGTTGAGAATGATCTCTGTCACATCTTCCTTAACTCCGGGTACGGTCGAAAACTCATGTTGAATTCCGTCAATCTTTACCGATGTGACGGCAACACCAGGAAGCGAGGAGAGCAGCACGCGCCTCAAACTATTCCCCAGCGTCGTTCCAAAGCCACGCTCTAGCGGCTCTACAACGAACATACCGTAAGAACCGTCCGATTGCAGGTCAATCGTGTCGATTTTTGGCTTTTCGATCTCTATCATCTAAAACCCTCCTATCAGGCAGCATAAACACTGCCGGTTATTACGCTTTCCCTTGCCGATTTTATAGCCCTGCCGGTTACTTGGAGTAAAGCTCAACAATCAGATGCTCTGCAACGTTGAGGTCAATGTCCTCGCGGTTGGGAACACGTACATACTGCCCGGTGAATGTGTCGCGGTTTACGCTCAGCCACTGGGGAACAGGTCTTGCACCGTTCTTCTCAGCAATCGCCTTGAACTTGTCGCTCGACTTGCTCTTATCGGCCAAGGCAATCTCGTCGCCAACCTTGCACTGGTAAGACGGAATGTTTACCTTACCGCCATTTACCTTGAAGTGACCGTGTGTTACAAGCTGTCTTGCCTCGGCGCGGGAGTTTGCAAAGCCCAGACGATAAACAATGTTGTCCAGACGGTTCTCCAGGATGCGAAGCAGGTTTTCACCTGTCATACCCTGACGGCGCTCCGCCATGTCAAAGTATCTTGCGAACTGGCTCTCAAGCACGCCGTAGAAGCGTCTTGCCGACTGCTTAGCGCGCAGCTGAATGCCATACTCCGAGGTCTTCTTGCGTCCCTGTCCATGCTGACCGGGTACATACGAGCGGCGGCTGATTGCGCATTTGTCTGTATAGCAACGCTCACCCTTTAAAAACAGCTTTTGACCTTCGCGGCGGCAAAGCTTGCATACAGCCTCTGTATATCTTGCCATAATGGTTACACCTCCTGTCTTTCTGTGTTAAACGCGTCTGCGCTTGGGGGGACGGCAGCCGTTGTGGGGAATGGGGGTAACGTCTTTAATTAAGCTAACCTCAAGCCCTGCGGACTGCAGTGCACGAATAGCGGCCTCACGACCCGAGCCGGGGCCCTTAACAAATACCTCTACCGACTTAAGACCATGCTCCATAGCGGCGCGTGCTGCGGTCTCTGCGGCAGACTGCGCTGCGAACGGCGTGCTCTTGCGGGAACCGCGAAAGCCAAGACCGCCCGAGCTTGCCCACGAAATGGCGTTGCCCGCAACATCTGTAATGGTCACGATGGTGTTGTTAAAGGTGGACTGAATATGAACGGCGCCGCGTTCAATGTTCTTACGCTCACGGCGTCTGCGCGGTGCGGCTTTTTTAACCGTCTGTTTTGCCATGAAATCAAATCCTCCTACTTACTTCTTCTTGTTGGCTATGGTCTTTGCGGGACCCTTACGGGTGCGCGCGTTGGTCTTGGTACGCTGACCTCTGACCGGAAGACCCTTACGGTGACGTAAGCCACGGTAGCAGCCAATTTCTGTCAATCTTTTGATGTTAAGCGCCGTTCTACGTCTTAGGTCGCCTTCCACCGTCAGATTCTTATCGATATATTCGCGCAGCTTAGAAACATCATCCTCGGTCAGGTTCTTAACCCTAATGTCAGGGTCTACACCTGTTGCCGCGATAATCTCCTTCGCCTTTGTTTGACCGATACCTAAAATATAGGTAAGGGCAATCTCGACCCGCTTGTCTCTTGGCAGGTCTACACCGGAAATACGCGCCATTTACTGTTGCACCTCCATTGTTTTGGTTTAGCCCTGACGCTGCTTGTGCTTGGGATTGTCGCAGATGACCATAATACGGCCCTTGCGCTTAATAATCTTACACTTTTCACAGATGGGCTTAACGGAAGGTCTTACTTTCATGTGAAATACCTCCTTGTTTGCGCGCCGCGTGCTTATAGAGCGGCGTGTGCCTTGTGTATTCGCGTTACTTCGAGCGCCACGTAATGCGCCCCTTGCTTAGATCGTATGGCGACATTTCAACCGTCACCTTGTCGCCGGGAAGGATACGGATAAAGTTCATGCGAAGCTTACCCGAGATGTGTGCGAGTATCTTGTGCCCGTTTTGCAGCTCTACCTGAAACATTGCATTGGGCAGTGCGTCTATTACCGTACCCTCAACCTCGATTACGTCGTCTTTTGACAAGCTCAAATACCTCCTTACCCGATGTTTTCCTCACACGCGCCGTTATAGGCGGTTAGCACCTTTCGCAGCTGCCTGTTGGTCGTAACAGTTTCCGCAAAAACCTTTGCGTTTGTCCTTGCGAGATGTCGTACCTTCTTCTTCTTCGGCTTTTCAATCAGCCGCATCCTGCCGTCCGCAAGATAAGCGAACTGTGCGTCGGTGTCCAGCACAAGAAAGAAACGCCCGCAGTCGCGTCCGGCAATGGATTTTACAATCATGCCCTTTTCAATCAGCAATTCGCGTCCTCCTTGTTAGGGGGTGGTGAGGATGACAGGACCCTCGGAGGTAACGGCAACGGTGTGTTCAAAGTGTGCCGATAGCCCCCCGTCGGCGGTAACCACCGTCCAGCGGTCGGAAAGCACCCTGACATCCGCGCCTTTTTCGTTTATCATTGGTTCGATGGCAAGGGTCATGCCCGGAACCAGGCGAACCCCTCTGCCTGCCAAACCGTAGTTCGGTACATCCGGTGCCTCGTGCAGGTCACGCCCTACGCCGTGCCCCACATACTTGCGAACCACCGAGAAGCCCCGTTGTTCGCAGTAGCGCTGCACCGCATAGCCGATATCCCCGACCCTTGCGCCCGCACATGCCGCGTTTATGCCCATATGCAGGCTTTCGCGTGTTGTGTCAAGCAGCCGTTGCGCCGTATCGGAGATCGCGCCTGCGGCAAAGGTCGCCGCATTGTCGCCGTGAAAGCCGCCGATAAAGGCGCCTACGTCAATACTGACGATATCGCCCTCGCGGATAGCCCTGTCGGACGGAATGCCGTGGATAACCTCGCCGTTTATCGAGATACACGCGCTGGCGGGGAATCCGCCGTAACCCAGAAAGCTCGGCTTTGCCCCCGCAGCGGTGATAAACCGATGAATGATTCGGTCAATCTCCTTGGTCGTAACGCCCGGCTGTACTGCCTCGCCGCCCGCCTTAAGCGCACCCGCCGATATTCGGCAGGCGATGCTCATGGCTTCAAGCTCGGTGTTGTTTTTGAGTACTATCATGTTCAAAGCCCCAAAGCCTTCAGAACAAGAGCGGTGGTGTCCGCCACCTCTTCCTGTCCCTCGACGAGAAAGAGTTTGCCCTGTTTGTCGTAATACTCTTTGAGCGGCTCGGTCTGCTCGTGGTATACACGCAGACGCTCGCGCACCGTTTCGGGATGATCATCCTTGCGAATAATCAGCTTGCCGTCACCCCGATCGCAAACGCCCTCGATTTTAGAGGGCTTGTAATCGAGATGATACGATGTGCCGCACGCCTCGCATACCCGTCTGCCGGACATGCGCCGCTCGATGCGCTCGTCGCTAACCTCAATGTCGATGACCTTATCCACCACAACGCCCATCTTATCCAGCGCCTCGGCTTGCGCCAGCGTTCGGGGCATTCCGTCTAAGACAAAGCCCTTCTCGCAGTCCTTTTGTGCCAGACGCTCCTTTATGATGGAGATAATCACGTCGTCGGGTACCAAAGCACCCGAATCGATGAACTCCTTGGCCTTATTGCCCATCTCGGTGCCGGTTTTAACCGCCTCGCGGATGATGTTGCCGGTGCTGATGGTGGGAATGCCGAGTTTCTCGCAAACGATATCCGCCTGCGTGCCTTTGCCGGCGCCTGGGGCGCCGAGTAGGATCAGCTTCATACTGCGTTTGCCTCCTGCCTTGTTCTGCCAATAATGAACATTACTCAAGGAAGCCCTTGTAGTGCCGCATCATCATCTGGCTCTCCAGCGTCTTCACCGTCTCAAGCGCAACGCCTACGACGATGATCAGCGATGTACCCGCCAGCGACACGTTCATCCCGGTGATTCCACCGAGCACAATCGGGGCGGTAGCAACAACGCCCAAAAACAGGGCGCCGATGAAGGTGATCTTGCCGACAACCTTTGCGATAAAGTCAGACGTCGGCTTTCCGGGGCGAATGCCCGGGATTGCGCCGCTGTTCTTGCGCAGGTTGTTTGCCATCTCTATCGGGTTGTACTGCACCGCGACATAGAAGTAGTTAAACGCGATGATAAGCAAGAAATACAGTACCCCATAAAACCACGACTGGTATGAAAATGCGTTAAAGAATTTCTCCCAGAACGAGCCGGCCGCCGGTGTATAGAACATCCGGATGGTTGCCGGCAGCGAAAGGAAGGTGCTTGCGAAGATAACGGGAAGAACGCCCGACATATTCACCTTGATGGGAATGTGGGTGCTCTGTCCGCCATACATCTTGCGGCCCACCACACGCTTTGCGTACTGTACGGGCAAACGACGCTCCGCATTTGTCATAAAGACAATCAGGAAGATGGTCGCCACCAAAATCGCTACGGTAAGCGGGGCATAGATGTAATACTGGTACGCGCCCTGCTGTGCCAGCCGAAGCGCCTGAATGATAGTGCCGACTTCCACCGGAAGTCTTGCAATAATATTGGCAAAAATTAAGAACGAAATACCGTTGCCAAGACCGTTTTCGGTAATTAGGTTACCGAGGTACATGGCCAGCATCGAACCGGCAGTAAATACCGCAATCAAAGCGGCTGCCGCAAGTACGCCCGAGAAGCCCGTTGTGTACAGCACGGCGCCTTCCTGGTTGCGAAGCACCAGGTAATAGCCGAATGCCTGCACAAGCGCAAGCCCGACCGTCGCATACTTGGTAATCTTGGCAATCTTCTTTCTGCCTTCCTCGCCCTCTTTGGAAAGACGCTCGAGCGCGGGGATTGCAATGGTCAGAAGCTGCATAATAATCTGCGCGTTGATAAAGGGGAACACACCCAGCGCAAGGATTGCCGCGTCGCCGAACGCACCGCCGCTCAGGGTATTTAACAGTCCGAATGCCGAACCTTCCGCGATCATCTCGGTGAGTCTGGAACGGTCAAGAAACGGTCCTGGTACCGCAGAGCCTACGCGGTACAGTGCCAGAATAAACAACGTGAACAGGATCTTTTTCCTTAAGTCGCCAATCTTCCATGCGTTTCGTAAGGTTTCAAACATCCTATATCACCTCGGCCTTTCCGCCGGCTTTTTCAATCTTCTCCTTTGCGGAGTCAGAAAAAGCGGTGGCCTTTACGGTAAGCTTTTTGGTCACTTCACCGTTACCGAGAACCTTTACGCCGTCAAGCGTTTTCTTCAGAAGACCAGCTTCCTTAATCGCCGCAGCATCAACCACAGCGCCGTCCTCGAATTTATCAAGGTCGGAAACGTTGATTGTACCATACTTGGTAGCAAAAATGTTGTTGAATCCTCTTTTGGGTAGGCGTCTTGCAAGCGGCATCTGTCCGCCCTCAAAACCGGGCCGCACTCCGCCGCCTGAGCGTGCGTTCTGACCCTTGTGACCCTTACCCGCAGTTTTACCGCTGCCCGAACCGTGACCGCGTCCTTTGCGGAACGCTTCCTTAGTCGAGCCGGGCGCGGGGGAAAGCTCATGTAGTTTCATTTTACTCGCACCTCCTTGCTTTACGCTTCGGTTACCTCGACGAGGTGGGAAATCTTTGTGACCTTGCCCTTGGTCGCTTCGTTAACGGGCTGCTCGGTCATATCTCCTATTTTGCGAAGGCCGAGCGAATATGCGGTGGCAATCTGGTCGTCTTTTCTGCCGATAAGGCTTTTGACCAGCTTAATCTTAAGAGTTGCCATACTTACCCCTCTCCTTCCTTAACCTAAAATCTCTTTTGCGGTTTTGCCGCGAACAGCAGCTACCTGCTCCGCGTCACGCAACGAGGCAAGCCCCTGAATGGTGGCGTTAACTACGTTGCAGGGATTGTTTGAGCGCAGGCACTTGGTACGAATGTCCTTGATGCCTACCGTCTCAACAACGGCACGAACGGGTCCGCCTGCGATTACACCGGTACCGGGAGCGGCGGGCTTCATCAGCACGCGTCCGGCTCCAAAAGCGCCGATTACCTCGTGGGGGATGGTTGTGCCCTTGAGCGAAACCTTAATCAGGTTCTTTTTAGCGTCCTCAATTCCCTTGCGGATAGCGTCGGGCACCTCGGAGGCCTTGCCAAGCCCAAAACCGATTGTTCCGTTGCCGTCGCCGACAACCACAAGTGCTGCGAACTTAAAGATACGTCCGCCCTTAACGGTTTTGGATACGCGGTTAATGGATACGACCTTTTCTTTGAGGTCGAGCGTTGATGCGTCAATTCTAGCCAAAAGTATACCTCCTATCCTTTAGAACTTGAGGCCGCCTTCGCGGGCTCCTTCGGCCAGTTCTTTCACACGGCCGTGATAGATATATCCGCTTCTGTCAAACACGACAGACTCGATGCCCTTATCTGTAGCCTTCTTCGCAAGCAGCGCACCAATCTTCTTGGCGGCTTCCTTGTTCGAGCCCAGACCCTCAAACTCCTTATCGAGCGAGGAGGCAGCAGCAAGTGTTACGCCCGCAACATCATCGATGAGCTGAGCATACATGTGTTTGGAAGAGCGGAATACGCTCAGGCGCGGGCGCTCTGCCGTGCCGCTGATCTTTGCGCGCACCCGGCGGTGCCTTTTAAGCCTTGCCTCATTGGAATCTGGCTTAGTTACCATGCTTATTCACCCTTTCTTACTTCTTGCCGCCTTTACCGGCCTTGCCTTCCTTGCGGATGATTACTTCGCCAGCGTACTTAATGCCTTTGCCCTTATACGGCTCGGGCGGACGCTTCTCGCGAATATTCGCTGCGAACTGTCCAACCACCTGTTTGTCAGAGCCCAGTACCACAATCTTGTTGGGCGCGGGCACTTCTACGGTGATTCCGTCAATCTCAGGCATAATCACCTGATGAGAATAGCCAAGGTTCATAACGAGGTTTTTGCCCTGTTTTGCAACACGGTACCCTACGCCGTTTACCTCAAGCTCCTTTTTAAAGCCTTCGTTTACACCGTAGACCATGTTCGCGATTAGCGTTCTGGTCAGACCGTGCAGCGACTTGTGCTCCTTGCTCTCGCTCGCGCGCGATACAGTCAGCTTGCCGTCGGCAAGTTCAAGTTTCATCGCGGGATTGAAGGAGTTCTCAAGCGTGCCCTTGGGTCCCTTAACGGTAACGGTGCTGCCGTTAATCTTTACGTCGACACCCTGTGGGATATCGATCTCTTTTCTACCTATACGAGACATTCGCCTTACACCTCCTTACCAAATATATGCAAGGACTTCTCCGCCTACCTTTTCGGTGCGTGCCTTTTTATCGGTCATAACGCCTTTAGGGGTAGACATGATTGCGATACCGAGGCCCTTTAGCACTCTCGGCATGTCCTCACAGCTGGTGTATATGCGCAAACCGGGTTTCGATACCCTTCTGAGTCCTGTAATAACCTGAGATTTGTTCTCTCCGTACTTCAGAACAACACGGATAACGCCCTGTTTGCTGTCATTGATTACCTGATAGTTCTTGATATATCCCTCTTCAAGAAGGATCTGTGCGATCGACTTCTTCATGTTGGACGCGGGGATATCCACCGTATCATGCTTCGCGGTGCATGCGTTGCGGATGCGCGTAAGCATATCGGCGATTGGATCGGTGATCTGCATACCTTCAACCTCCTTTACCTGGTACTTACCAGCTGGCTTTTCTAACGCCGGGAATCTCGCCTTTGTGTGCAAGCTCCCTAAAGCATATGCGGCAAATACCGAACTTGCGAAGGTAAGCGTGCGGTCTGCCACAGATTTTGCACCTGTTGTATGCTCTGGTAGAGAATTTAGGCGTTCTCTGTTGCTTTACTTTCATTGACGTTTTTGCCATGAAACTTTACACCCTCCTTACTTCGCGAACGGAGCACCCATAAGCGTTAGCAGCTCGCGGGCCTCCTCATCGGTCTTTGCGGTAGTGACAAAACAAATGTCCATGCCTCTGACCTTGTCAATCTTATCATAGTCGATTTCCGGGAAAATAAGCTGTTCCTTCAAACCGACCGAGTAGTTGCCGCGTCCGTCAAACGAGTTTGCGTTAATACCGCGGAAGTCTCTTACGCGGGGCAGCGCTACGTTAAACAGTCTGTCAACAAATTCATACATCCGGCTTGCGCGCAGCGTAGTCTTTGCGCCAATGGGCATGCCCTCGCGCAGCTTGAAGTTTGCAACCGACTTTTTCGCCTTGCACACGATCGCCTTTTGACCGGTGATCTTTCCGAGGTCTGCAATCACCGCGTCCATCATCTTAGCGTTGTCGCGGGCCTCGCCGCAACCAATGTTGATGACGACCTTTTCAAGCTTC
The DNA here is from genome assembly GCA_023443315.1 of Bacillota bacterium. Taxonomy (GTDB): domain Bacteria; phylum Bacillota; class Clostridia; order Oscillospirales; family Ruminococcaceae; genus Acetanaerobacterium. Next base: position 9,500 of record JAEZVA010000013.1, read on the forward strand.
GGAACCTGCATGACGCTTTTGTAGCCGAACTTTTTCATTAAAGCGGGGGCTACTTCGTTCTTGTAGTAATCGTTAAGCCTTGCCATGATTATACCTCCTCACCTAAAAAGTCTCGCCGCAGGCTTTATTCTTGCATATGCGGGTCTTTGAGCCGTCCTCAAAGATCTTGTGCGCAAGCCTTGTGGGTTTGCCGCACTTGGGGCATACAAGCATAACCTTGCTTGCATAAAGCGGAGCCTCTACCTTTACAATGCCGCCCGCCTGACCCATTTGACGCGGCTTCAAGTGCTTGGTAGCAATGTTGCGTCCTTCAACAATAACCTTGCCTTCTTTGGGGCTAACTTCGAGTACCTTCCCCTTTTGGCCGCGGTCCTTGCCCGATATGACAACAACGGTGTCGCCTTTTTTGACGTGTAGCTTCATTCTTCGAGCACCTCCCATTACAGCACTTCGGGGGCAAGGCTCAGAATCTTCAGGTACTCGCGCTCGCGAAGCTCGCGTGCAACCGGCCCAAAGATACGAGTGCCCCTCGGGGTTTTATCATCTTTAATTATAACGGCGGCGTTTTCATCAAAACGGATATAGCTGCCGTCGGCACGCCTTACGCCCTTTGCCGAACGAACAATAACCGCTTTAATCACATCACCTTTTTTTACAACGCCTCCGGGTGTGGCCTTTTTAACTGAAGCCACCACCACGTCGCCGATGTTGGCGTATCTCCTGCGGGAGCCACCCAACACACGAATGCACATAAGCTCTTTGGCACCGGTGTTGTCGGCAACCTTGAGATAGGTCTGCATCTGTATCACAGTGCGTTCCTCCTTCCGGTTTCAAAACTCAAACCGAGCAGTAATTATTTGGCCTTCTCGATAATCTCGACAAGCCTCCATCTTTTGTCTTTGGAGAGAGGTCTTGTTTCCATTATCTCAACCCTGTCGCCAATGGCGCAAGCATTCTGCTCATCGTGTGCCTTCAGCTTAACAGTGCGCTTGATAATCTTTTTATACAGCGGATGTTTCACGTTGTCCTGGATGGCCACGACAATCGTCTTATCCATCTTGTCGCTTACAACCTTGCCAACCCTGGTTTTTCTCAGGTTTCTTTCACTCACCGCTTATTTCCTCCCTTCCATGCTACTGCACACCTTTAATTTCGTTTAGCTTGATTACGGTCTTAATGCGGGCAATATCGCGTTTTACGGCTTTAATGCGCTGGGGGTTGTCAAGCTGATTTATGGCGTGCTGGAAGCGAAGGTTGAAGAGCTCGGCCTTGAGGTCTGTAAGCTTTGCATCCAGCTCGTTTTCGGATAGTTTGCGGATCTCTACAGCCTTCATTATTGCTCACCACCCCATCCTTCTCTTGTAATGAACTTGCACTTAACCGGCAGTTTGTGTGCGGCAAGGCGCATTGCCTCACGGGCAATCTCCTCGGGTACGCCGCCAATCTCAAACATTACACGGCCTGGCTTTACCACAGCCACCCAGTACTCGGGACTACCCTTACCGGAACCCATTCGGGTCTCAGCGGGCTTCTGAGTAACGGGCTTGTGCGGGAAAATCTTAATCCAAACCTGACCGCCGCGCTTAATGTAACGGGTCATTGCGATACGAGCAGCCTCGATTTGATTCGAGGTGATCCACGCGGGCTCGAGCGTCTGCAAACCAAAGTCTCCGTTGGATACGGTATTGCCACGCATTGCCTTGCCCTTCATGCGTCCTCTTTGTACACGGCGATATTTCACACGCTTTGGCAGAAGCATTACCTAGCGCCTCCTTCCCTCCGGGGCCTTTTTACATCGCTTAAAACCTCGCCCCTGTAAATCCATACCTTAACGCCGATGCGTCCATAGGTTGTGTGCGCCTCGGCAAAGCCGTAATCGATGTCGGCGCGAAGCGTCTGCAGCGGGATGGTTCCCTCGTGGTAGTGCTCGGTACGTGCGATTTCCGCGCCGCCCAAACGCCCGGAGACGCCGGTTTTAATACCCTTTGCACCGCGCTTCATGGCATTGCCGATCGCAAGCTTGAGTGCACGTCTAAAAGAAACGCGGCGCTCGAGCTGAGCAGCGATGTTTTCTGCCACAAGCTGTGCATTTAGGTCAGGCTGTCTAACCTCTACAATGTTAATGGCAACCGAAACCTTGTCGGTTTTGCCCTTGTTGATAAGCTCTTCGCACTGAACGCGGAGCTTGTCGATGCCTGCGCCGCCCTTGCCAATAACCATACCGGGCTTTGCACAGTGAATGCTGATCTTTACCTTGCCCGAAAAGCGCTCGATTTCGATGCGCGGAACACCCGCCAGATACAAGTTCTTTTTCAGGAACTTGCGCAGCTTGTAATCCTCTACGAGGATATCGCCGAAAGCGTTGTCCCTAGCAAACCAGCGGGAATCCCAATCCTTGATTACACCGACTCGTAGTCCGTGTGGATGAATCTTCTGGCCCATAGTTTACCTCCTCTTTCAGCTTATTCCTTTTCCTTTACGGCGAGTGTTACGTGCGACGATCTCTTAAGAATGCGAAACGCTCTGCCCTGTGCCCGGGGGCTGATCCTCTTCATGGTAGGACCGGGGCAAACGAAGCACTCCGATACATAAAGGTTGTTTTTATCCATGCCGAAATTGTTCTCTGCGTTAGCCATTGCCGACTTGAGCAGCTTAATCAGCGGCTCGCTTGCCGCCTTGGGCGTGTTCTTCAGAATGGCCATTGCTAAATCAGCCGGCTTGTTTCTGATAAGATCCAGAACCGGTACAAACTTGCGAGGAGAAATTCGGACATGCTTTAAATAAGCTTTGGCTTCCATTTGTAAATCCTCCTTCCGCCCTTGCGTTACTTCTTGGTGGTTTTGGAGCCGGCGTGACCCCTGTACGTTCTCGTGGGGGCGAACTCTCCGAGCTTGTGACCCACCATATCCTCAGTGACATATACCGGCACATGTTTTCTGCCGTCATGCACCGCAATGGTATGCCCAACAAATTCCGGGAAGATGGTGGAGGCTCGGCTCCAGGACTTGAGAACCTTCTTCTCTCCGGCTTCGTTCATGGCGATAACGCGCTTTAGGAGCACCGGCTGTATATACGGTCCCTTTTTGACGCTTCTGCCCATTGTTCATCTGCCTCCTTTCGCAGTACCTTATTTCGCATTTCTGCGCTTGACGATATACTTATCGGACTTGTTGTGCTTTGCTCTGGTCTTATAACCAAGCGCAGGCTTGCCCCAAGGGGTAACTGGTCCGGAACGACCGATAGGGGAACGTCCCTCACCACCGCCGTGGGGATGGTCGCAGGGGTTCATGACGGAACCGCGGACGGTGGGTCTCCAGCCCATGTGACGCTTACGACCGGCCTTACCGATGTTTACGTTCTCATGGTCGATGTTGCCGACCTGACCGATGGTTGCCATGCAGCCCACAGGAACCTTGCGAAGCTCACTGGAAGGCAGACGAACGAGTGCGTAGTCGCCCTCTTTTGCCATAAGCTGAGCCATGTTGCCGGCTGCTCTTGCAAGCTGGCCGCCTCTGCCCGCGTACAGCTCCACGTTGTGGATAAAGGTACCGACAGGGATGTTGATCATGGGCAAAGCGTTGCCGGGGATGATGTCCGCTGAAGGACCCGACATCACGGTAGCGCCAACCTTTAAGCCGTTGGGGGCTAAGATGTAACGCTTTTCACCGTCTGCATACTCGAGCAGCGCGATGTGCGCCGAACGGTTGGGGTCGTACTCCAGTGTGAGCACCGTTGCGGGGATGTCAAACTTGTCACGCTTGAAGTCGATAATACGGTATTTTCTGCGCGCACCGCCGCCGCGATGGCGAACCGTGATGCGACCGTAGCTGTTTCTACCAGAGTTCTTCTTGAGCGTTGTCAGAAGGCTCTTCTCTGGCTCTACCTTCGAAAGCCCCGAGTAATCGGTAACCGTCATCTTGCGGCGACCCGGGGTCGTAGGCTTGTAAAACTTAATAGCCATTTCGGTTTCACTCTCCTTGTGTTTGGCTTAGCGAGACGCATTATTTGCGTCCCATACGATGCCAGCATTTCCATAATGCAGCGTCTTTTATTCTGACGCGCGCCGCAACCGTTGTTGCAACGCAGGAAAGCGGCTTGCTGGTCTAAATTAGACCATGCTCTCGAAGAACTCGATGCCCTTGCTCTTCTCGGTCAGGGTGACAATGGCCTTCTTCCACTTGGGAGTATAGCCGGTGTGTGCACCCATTCTCTTAAAGCGGCCTCTTACGTTCATCGTGTTTACCTTAGCAACCTTCACGCCGAACAGTTTTTCAACCGCACTTGCGATCTCGATCTTGTTGGCATCACGGGCAACCTCAAAGGTGTATTTCTTCTCGGCTACGCCCGCCATACTCGCTTCTGTAACAACGGGACGAATCACGACATCATGAGGGGTTCTTTCCATTATGCGTACACCTCCTCGATCTTTGCCACGGCGTCCTTGACTACGATGAACTTGTCGTAGTTGAGTACGTCGTAAACGTTGAGCGTGTTCACAATCGCGGTTTTCACACCGGGGATGTTGCGCGCGCTCTTAACCACATTCATATCAGTGGCAGGCATTACGATAAGTGCTTTTTTGGTGGCACCTAGCGCAGCCAGCATTGCAACCATGCTCTTGGTCTTGATTTCGGAAAGGCTGATGCTGTCCACCACGATGATGTTCTGCTCCAGCACCTTACTCGAAAACGCAGACTTCAGTGCAAGTCTCTTGACCTTTTTGTTCAGCGAGTAGCTGTAATCGCGGGGCTTGGGTCCCAGTGCCACGCCGCCATGACGCCACTGCGGAGCACGGATGGATCCCTGTCTTGCATGACCGGTGCCCTTCTGTCTCCAGGGCTTGCGTCCACCGCCGCGCACTTCGGTGCGGGTTAAGGTAGACTGTGTCCCCTGGCGCTGGTTGGCAAGATAGTTTACAACCGCGGCATGCATTACGCTTTTGTTGGGCTCTATACCAAATACGGCCTCAGAAAGCTCGATTTCGCCTTTCTTCTTGCCGGCCATATCATATACTGCAACCTTTGGCATTGTACTTCCTCCTTCCATTACGCCTTTTTCACGCTGTTTGTGATGTACACGATACCGTTCTTGGGACCGGGTACCGCACCCTTGAGCGCAATGAGGTTGTTTTCTGCATCAATCTTCGCGACAACAAGGTTCTGAACCGTTACGGCCTCGTTACCCATATGTCCGGGCAGCTTTTTGCCCTTCATAACACGGGATGGTGAGCTACAAGCGCCCATCGAGCCCGCATGACGGTGCACAGGACCGGTACCATGGGTTTCCTTCAGGCGGGAGAATCCATGACGCTTAATTGCGCCTGCATAACCCTTACCCTTGCTGGTGCCCGAAACGTCTACGTGGTCGCCCAGCTCAAAGACTTCCGCCTTAATCAGGTCGCCTACGTTCATCGCATCGGGGTCGTCGAATTTGAATTCTTTCAGATGCTTCTTGGGTGCAACGTCCGCCTTGTCAAAGTGGCCCTTCATGGGCTTGTTGACACGGGCGGCAGATACATCGCCATAGCCGATCTGAACAGCAGTGTAGCCGTCGTTCTGCTCGGTTTTCTTCTGCACAACGATGCAGGGACCGGCCTGCACGACGGTTACGGGGATGACGTTGCCTTTTTCATCAAAGATCTGCGTCATGCCCAGTTTTTTGCCGATGATTGCCTTTACCATTCTTAAACCTTCCTCCTACGGTTATTGGTTGAGGATTTTTGCCCCCAACATGACCTGCAACGAAAGACCCACAGCGCCAAAGACGCCATGCTCGTCTTAACGCCAATCACGGTTGTAAATAACCGTTACAGCTTAAGCTCGATGTCTACGCCGGCAGGGAGTTCAAGATCCATCAATACCTTAACCGTCTGGTTGGACGGGCGCAGGATGTCGATGAGCCTTTTGTGGGTTCTCTGCTCGAACTGCTCGCGGCTATCCTTGTACTTGTGTACCGCGCGCAGAACGGTGATGATCTCTCTCTCGGTGGGCAGCGGGATGGGACCCGATACCTGAGCGCCGGTGCGCTTTGCGGTCTCGACAATCTTCTCCGCGGCCTGGTCTACGAGCTGATGATCATAACCCTTGATTCTAACCCTGATTTTTTCCTTGACTGCCACTAACCATCGCCTCCTCTGAGTTTTTTGTTTCTTGGGAGCGACGCTGTAAAAAACGGAACACCCAGCCGTGTGTATCGCGCTAAGGCGTTTAAAAAACCGGAAAACTTGACTTACAAGTTGTCCGGACACGACCACTAAAGGTCACAAAAACGCCATGCGCCGCAACAATCCTTATTAAAAAGGGTTGCAGCCGCCCCAAACGAAGGGGTGGAGTTCCGTATTCATGTCGCCCGGTTTAAAATCGGACATACTCGGCGAAAATTACCCGCAAAAACAGCGGCAACCTCTCGCTTCATCGCATATCTGTGCAGTCACGCTTAATCATAATACTACACGCCTTTAGGGATTGCAAGCTTTTTTTATGCAAAACAAGCCCCTGTTGGGTGTTTTTTTCAATTTCTACTATTTTTATAATTATCGCCACAGTTTCACCGCTTGTTTTGTATTACTTGTACAATTATTTTGTTTTTATTTTGTGTTTTGGTATGTTATACTATACTTAATTTAATACGCAATTACAATACCCGGTAAATCGGCGGCATCTTGCACCTTTTTTGCAATGGCTACCTCCACTACACGCTTTGCATGGCAACCAATGCTTTTCTATGCAGTAAACCAGACGCTGCCAGCCACTTATTATATAGCCCGATTTTTTAAGCGTATCGGCCTATCGGCGAAAACATCGTTAAAACGCCGCACCCGTTCTCTTTTGTCCCTACGCAATGCGCGCCCTTTAACACTCCGAGCACAGAAAGGATTGAAATGAATATGAGACGCACAACCACTATCACCCGCACACTCTGTGTCGCACTCGCCCTTGCCTTAACCGTTATGGTAGCGGGCTGCTCTGCCAATGCATCGTCCCCCTCCACTTCCGCCGCCAGCACCTCTATGGGCGGTTACACGACCGATTTTATGAACGACAGCGCAATGCCTCAAGAATCTCCCGCCGCACAGGAGGAAAAAGGCGACGGCTTTTCTGGCAGCACCCATACGGTTGCCGAGCAGGAGCAAAGCAACACCACAGGCGGCAGCTCGCTCAACCGAAAGATCATCAAAACCGTCAACATGTATATGGAGACGCTGGAGTTTGACACCTTAATTGCAAGCCTGACCGCCAAGACAAACGAGTTCGGCGGCTATGTTGAAAACTCGTCGGTCAGCGGGCTTGGTGTAAACCAAAAGCTCGGTGACGAATACGCCCCCACCCGCAGCGCATACGTAACGGTGCGCGTACCCACCACAAAGCTTGACGAGTTTACCACCCTAATCGGCACACTGGGCAACGTCACGCAGAAGGACGAAAACAGTGAGGACATCACCCTTACATACGCCGACACCGAGGCGCGCAAATCCGCGCTGACCATCGAGTACGAGCGCCTGATGGCACTGCTTGAAAAGGCGGAAAGCTTAGAGGCAGTCGTCGCGCTGGAGGCTCGGCTTTCGGAGGTTCGCTACGAGCTCGACAGCCTTGGTAGCGCACTGCGCCGCTACGACAGTCTAGTAGACTACAGCACCCTGCACATCAGCGTACAGGAGGTTCGCCGCCTGACCCCGACCCAGGTCATACCCGAGACCATCGGCGAGCGCATCTCCACCGGCTTTAAAGAAACACTGCTCGACATCCGTGACGGCGCGGGCGACTTTGCGGTATGGTTTGTTGTAAACCTGCCCTACCTGCTCATCTGGGCGGTTATCATCACAGGCGTTGTGATCGCCATTCGCCGCCTTGTGAAAAAGCAAAAGGAAAAAAGAGCGGCGCAGCCCACTTACTATCCCCCCGCGGCAAACATGAACTTTCCCCAGCCGCCAAAGCCCACCCCGGAGAAAACGGACGATAAATAGGTTCCCCATCAGGTTAGAAATATAGGGGTAGGGAGGGTCTACATTGCCGTTTGTCCGAATCGAGATCCTGTCCGGCAAGACGCCGGAGTACAAAAAGGCACTGCTGCAAGCGGTGCACGATGCTTTTGTCACCGTCTTCGAGATAGAGGACGACGACCGCTACCAGCGGCTGTACGAGCTGGACGAAGACTGCTTTGAACGAAGAAAGGCAAAAACGGACCGCTTTACCCTCATCGAATTAACCCTGTTCCCCGGTCGCAGCAAGGACCTAAAAAGACAGCTCATCAAGCAGATTACCCGCCTATTGGGCGAGCGGCTTGACATCGCACCCACCGACGTTTTTATCATCATGCACGAGCCCCCGCTCGATAACTGGGGCTGTTACGGCGAGCAGGCAAGCGAGCTTGGCTTTTCGTACAAAACAGATTAACGCACCGCCCCACACGAGGCGAGCGGTATACTCTATACCAAATTAACCGCAATAACATCAGAACAAAATCTTCGTAAAAGATTGTACTCACAGCTTTTACGAAGATTTTTTTATAGACCCAATCAGTTTATTTTGTGTTATGCCACCCGCTTCGTTTTTACTCCAAACGGCTGACGGCTTAATATGTATGCGTTTCAAGTCGCGCCGACCGGGCGGGTCTCTCCATACCCGTCTAACGGCACATAGATATCCGCCTCGCAGTAGGTTTTGGCGCATCGGGCAAGATCCATCCGCTCAAAGTGGTAGCGAAGCGACTGGTTATACACGCTTTTTTGCTGCCACACATGGTAGATGAAATCATAGATCTCGTTTAAACACCGTATGGTCAGCTCCTCCGGCGCATGCAGCCCCATATACCGAAACACCGCATAATGCGTGGTGGGTAAGGTCTTGCAGCACAGGGGCGGCACAGCGTCAAACGCCTGTTTCACCTCCACCGACGGCATATAGTCGTTGCCGTAATCCGGGTCGTCGCCGTGCAGGCACAGTCCGTAGTATACCTGTGGGTTTACCTCTCCTACAATCCCGCTGCGGTCCCCATCAAAAAAGTGTTTGCCCTGTGTGTTCGCGCACAGGGTCTTTTTGTTTTGCTCATGCACCACAAAGGTGGGAACCCCCGCAACGGTAAACGACGGCTTTAACACAAACCGTGGCTCTATCAGCAGCCCCTGCGCCACATCTTGCATCAGGCTGGTATCGACCGGCTTTACCACCGCAAGCTCACCGCGTTGTTTGCGAAACATAGCCGGACTGATGTCGAACTGCCTCTTAAACGCGCGCTCGTAGGTCTGCTCATACTCAAACCCGTACTCCAGCGCGATATCGATGATCTTCAGGTCGGTGCCCAGCAGGTCGTCTAGGCTTGCCGTAAGCTTTCGCGCGCGGACATACTGCATCAGCGGCATGCCGGTAATGCCCGAAAACAGACGGTGCAGATGAAACTTAGAAAGCGCAAGCCGGTGTGACATCCCATCCAGCGTAACCGGTTGCTTTAGATGCTGCTCGATGTCGCTTACCGCCTGTTCAATCAATACGCGGTTGGCTGTGTTCATATCATTTTTCATTCCCATAAAGCAAGATTTGTTCGTTGCACCTTTGCCAGCATTATATAATAGAGAATAGCTCGAAGTCAATTAATCTGAAAGGACAACATCAATATGGTTGAGTACATCCGTAAGCCCCTTCTCCCGCTTTCCGTGGTGGTTTTATGTCTCATGCTGTTTGGCTGTGCGTCAGACGCCCTCTCATCCTCCAATATATCCGAGCCGCCGCAAAGTGCTCAGGTGGTGAGCGTCGAGGATACCGAGTCGAAGCTCGAACCGTCCCCCTCACAGATTGTCAGTCTCCCCATCTATTCCAAGGCGGTGGATGAGAATAATATACTGGACGAAAATCCTGAACGGACACTCACGGTATACCTGCCAGCGGGCTACGAGGAAAGCGAAAAACCCTACCCCGTGGTGTACTATCTCCACGGCTTTGGCGAAACACCCGGCAATTTTATACGTGCTAACAACCACGCGCTGAACGCCGAATTTTCTGAGAACGAGAACCAGTTTATCCTTGTCGGGGTCAGCGCAAGCAACAAGTCGGGCGGCTCATTCTACGCAAACTCCCCCGTAACTGGCTACTTTGAGGACTACGTCACGCAGGAGGTGGTCGCACTCATCGACAGCACCTACCGCACCATAGCGGCAGCTGAGTCCCGCGGGCTGTGCGGCTTTTCCATGGGCGGCTTCGGCGCCTTGTATCTTGGTTTGCGCCATCCCGATATCTACGGCGCAATCTACGCCATTGGGCCCGGCGTATCTGCCACCGACCGCTTTGACACCGTGCTCGATTCGTGGAAGGGTGACAGCTGGGTTATGAGAGCGTACGGGCAGGCGTTTGCCCCCAATCCCGACGGAGAGGATCCCCACTGCTTTACCCCCGCCCGCGACGGCAGCGCGGCGGATCAGCCCATTATGGAGCAATGGCTTGACGGCTACGCCAACTGGGATAAAAAGCTCGACGCCTATCAGGCGCTAGACACCCCGCTAAGCGGCATCGGCATCGCCTACGGCACCCGCGATTCTTATAAATGGATACCCGAGGGCTGCGAGTATCTCATCGATTTATTGACCGAACGTGGCATAACACCTACGGTATACTCGTTTGACGGGGGACACACGATCCCGCCTTCCGGAATGCGCACCCTGCTCGTTCCGTTCTTCCGCGAGCACCTTGCGTTTTAACCCCATTACCTTACTATACTCTCACTCCTATATAGGCGGGCAGTCGGAACCCTCTGGGATTCTGACCGCCCGCTCCTTCTTTGACGCGCTGAGATGCAGTATCCGCTAGCTATCGTCTCGGGTCACCGTATACGAAAGGTAACGAAAGCCCCCGTCGTCGGTGAGCCTGACTAAAAGCGTGCCCTCCAAAAACGGGCTATCGGTCTGCCCGGGCATCGATACCCCAACGGAAATCGACCATCTCTCCTCGTTTTTCTTCGCGTCCATGGCAAACACCTCGCGCCCGCCACCGCCGTAGCTCTGTAGCGTGTAGGTATCTGCCGCGGCGTCATAGCTCGGGGACGTGCGCAGGTACTCGGCAGTCACATCAAAGTACCGCTGTACCGCCTGTTCCAGCTCAGCGGCGGTACACACCGCGTCTGCATACTCGTATCCGTCCCCCGTCTGGATAAGCGGTCGTTTCAGTAGATTGTTGCGCCCGCAAAACCGCACCAAATAGTCCGCCTCCAACGCCTCTGGGCTTTGCCACGTACCAAGCACCGCACTGTCGCCGCGAAGCAGCGGCTCAACGAATACGCTCGTCACCGTCTCAAGGTCGCCCGTATCCAATGTACTAAGGTCTGTCTCCCCAATGTACCGCTTACTTCCGTCAAGGCGCAGAGCCTCGCTCCCCGGTACAGGTTCAAACCCCTGCCCCGGTTCACTCTGTGGCGGAGCTTGCGCGGGAACGCTTGCATGACTATTACCCACTGGGGGTACGGGCGCCTGCGGCGGCGTTTGCACCGCACACCCTGCCAGTACGATCAGCATCGTTACAAGGCACACCGTCCCTAGTCGCAGCACATCCCGTTTCATGCGCTCTTTTCCCCCTTGTGTCAGCCTTATATTTCCGCTGAAATATTACTTACCGTTTCATTCTCTTTCTCTTTCGCCATCCGCCCCGCGAGCCAATAGAACAGGCGAACATACCCGTTTACAAGCAGTATCACAATTACCATGGGCAACGACTGCAACGGGGATAATACATTCGGCAGCCGCACCTCATACAACCACAAAACTCGTGTCTCAAAGGTCGCGCTAGCGTTGTATACCCCATTGAAAAACCCGGGAATATCCGCCGCAAGCATGACTGCGCACACAACGAGCGACGCAATTAGCCCGAGCCTTAGCTTGCGCCTAACCGCGCTTGTCAGCCCCACCCGCAGCGTTTTATCTGGGTAATGCGCCTGCAACAGCTTAAGCACCACCCATAGCGGGATTAGATATACGGTCAGCATGTTCAGGTTCACGCTAAAGAACAGGGACGAATCATTGACCAGCATCAGCAAGCCCGCTGCAATCAGGTTGCCCACTATCACATACAGCACAAACGCACTTAGCAGTTTATAGGTCTTAATCACGTTCATAACCTCCTATAAGCTGATTTGTTCTAACGATACCATAATTTTGGTATAATTTCAAGTATTCGGTTTGACGCACCTTGTATTGACAGCCAAGGGAATAACCGTTATGATTGCCTGTAGTACAATGCCTATAAGGAGGAACGTTTTATGCTTAATCCCATCTCGCGCGTTGCATAGCAGGGGCTATTGCAACTATTGTACTTTACTAAATGTCTCACAGTGGTTATAATAGCCGTTGCTGTTCCAAGGTCATTTTATTGATTGGGGAGAGCAATATGAGCTATGTCAAGGCGGACTGCGTCCTGCCAAAAGAGCTGCTGGATGAAATCCGGCAGTATGTGGACGGTGCGTATCTATATATCCCGCGGGCGCCGCAGAGCAAGCGCGCGTGGGGCGAGGGCACCACATCCCGCGCCGAAACGGCGGCGCGCAACAACGCCATCTACACCGAATATCAAAACGGGCTTTGCTACGCGGCACTTTCCGCTAAGTACTTTCTGTCGGTCAAAAGCGTACAGCGCATCGTGCTAAGGCTAAAAAACGAAAAACGATAATGATGAGGCGATACGGCTGGTTCCGTACCGCCTCATTCTCTTTTATGAAGCATGGTTGCGGTATCCCCCTGTCCCTACCTCGCGGTATACTGTTATATACCTAATTAACTTATAATGTCTGCGAAAAAATCTTCGTAAAAGCCATAAATGCAAGCTTTTGCTCGATTTTATTCGGACATTATTGAAGTTAATTAGCTATATAGTAATCTCACAACTACGGCAAACCACCACAGTACAACAGGAGGAATCCCCCTTATGACACTACGCTTTGAGTTCAGTCCCCCGTTTACCGCCTTCCTGCGTCCCCATAACGATAGGAAGGAACAATCAATATGCAAACAATCCAGTGGGAGGTACGTCTTATTTCGCCTCCCTCTGTTCTGCGGCACTGCAAACAGTGCGGCAAAACGGTAGACTATCACAGCTCGGGGCTGTTTCGCGTCAACGCGCAGAAAAAGTCCCTTGATATCTGGCTCATCTACAAGTGCGCGCACTGCCAAAGCACCTGGAACATGACCATCCATTCTCGCATCTCCCCCCAAACCCTGGATGCCCGCACACTCGAGCGGTTTTGCAATAACGACGCGGCACTCGCCCTGCAATGCGCGTGCGACGCTGGTCTGCTACGTAAAAACGGCGTGGCTTTCGGTCAGCCACACTACCGCGTCATCGGCGAGGCGCTCCCCCAAACCCCCGTACAGCTGCACATCACAAGCAGTCACCCCTGCGCGGTTCGGGTGTCCGCCCTGCTGCGCGACCGTCTGGGTCTTTCCCACCGGCAATATGATCAAATGATACAAAGCGGGCAGCTTCGCGCCGACGACGGGTGCGACCTGAAAAAGGCGCGCCTAAACCGCGACATCCTGCTTTGCGTCACCCTCGGCGATTGCGTCAGCCTGCAAAACTCCGCCTCCTAACGCGCAAAAACCGGCACGGTTTTCACACCGTGCCGGTTCCTATTTTTTAGCTATAACTCAGTACGCCCTGCCCCAGTAGATCATCTTATCGGCAGGCTTACCGCAGCACACGCAGGTCTTGCCTAAGTCTTCCTGCTCAAACGGCATGCAGCGGCTCGAAAGCCCCGCCTCTGCCTTAATCTGCTCCTCGCACGCCCGCTCGCCACACCACATGCTCTTGTAAAAGCCGCTCTCGGTCTCGGCAAGCTGCTTTAGCTGCGCCATGTCCGATGCCGCAAAGGTGCGTTTCTCGCGGTTTTTCAGTGCCTTGTCGTAGATGCCGTCGTGCAACGCCTGCAGCAGCTCGGGTATCTTCGTCTCTAGCTCGTCAAGGGGTACAAAATACTTCTCGCGCGTGTCGCGGCGCACCAGTACGCACTGCCCTTTTTCAATGTCCTTCGGGCCGATTTCAAGACGCAGGGGCACGCCCTTCATCTCGTATTCCGCGTACTTCCAGCCGGGGGAGTTGTCGCTGTCGTCCAGCTTTGCGCGGCACAACGGCTTAAGCTGCGCAAGCAGCTCGCGCGCCTTATCGAGCACACCCTCCTTATGCTGCGCAACGGGGATGATAACCACCTGTACCGGCGCGATGGCGGGGGGTAAAACCAGCCCGTTGTCGTCGCCGTGCGCCATAATCAGCGCACCGATTAAACGGGTAGAAACGCCCCACGAGGTTTGGTGCGGATACTGCAGGGTGTTGTCTCTTCCGGTAAACTTAATGTCAAATGCACGGGCAAAGCCGTCGCCGAAGTAATGGGACGTACCGCTCTGCAGTGCCTTGCCGTCGTGCATCATCGCCTCGATGGTATAGGTAGCAACCGCACCCGCAAACTTTTCCTTGTCGGTCTTGCGCCCCTTAATTACGGGGATGGCAAGCGATGTCTCACACACATCGGCATAGACACCTAGCATCTGCTCGGTCTCTGCCCACGCCTCATCGGCGGTTTCGTGCATGGTGTGACCCTCCTGCCACAAAAACTCTAATGAGCGCAGAAAGGGGCGGGTGGTCTTTTCCCAACGAACGACCGAGCACCATTGGTTGTAAAGCTTAGGCAGGTCACGGTAGGAGTTTATAATGTGCGCGTAGTGCTCACAGAACAAAACCTCAGAGGTGGGGCGAACACAAAGGCGTTCGTTTAATTTCTCGCCGCCACCGTGGGTAATCCACGCAACCTCGGGTGCAAAGCCCTCTACATGGTCCTTCTCTTTTTGCAGCAGGCTTTCGGGGATAAACATCGGCATATACACGTTTTCGTGCCCCGTCTCTTTAAAACGCGCGTCAAAGATGCGCTGGATGTTCTCCCAGATTGCGTAGCCGTACGGGCGAATGACCATACAGCCGCGCACACTCGAGTAGTCAATCAAATCCGCCTTTTTGACAATATCGGTGTACCATTTCGCAAAATCCTCATCCATCGGGGTGATGGCCTCTACCATCTTCTTCTGTGCGTCCACCCTGCACCACTCCTTCTACTGCGGTTAATTCTGCCCGCGACATACGCGCCGACAAACCAAACTGACCCTAATACCTTGCTCTCGTGCTTAGCCCTTCTTTTCGGGGAAGAGCCGTGTAAGTGCGACTACAATTAAATAGATTAACAAAATAACAACAAAGATGCCCACCATGCCAAGCAGCATGATTCTGCCGGAGGCGGCAAGCGCCTCGGGTTTAAACGCAAGCACCGCAGCGCCAAACATTGAAAATAATCCCATTTAATATCCCATCCTTTCCGCCCGCATTAAGGGGCGAAGCGTTGTTGTGTGTTTTTAGCCGAGCTTTTCAATCATGGCCGGCAGGATGTTTAGGATGATGCCGCCCGCCACAACCGAGGCGATCTGACCCGAAACGTTCGCGCCCACCGCATGCATGAGCAGGTGGTTCTGATTGTCCTCACGAAGCGCAAGCTTCTGCACCACACGTGCCGACATCGGGAATGCCGAGATGCCCGCGCCGCCGATCATCGGGTTAACTTTGTCCTTTAAGAACAGGTTTAAGAACTTCGCAAACAGCACGCCGCCAACGGTGTCAAACACAAACGCCGCAAGTCCAAGCGCCATTATCAAAAGGGTCTGCCACGAAATAAAGGTATCCGCCTTCATCGTGGAGGCGATGGTAATACCCAAAAACAGCGTAACAAGGTTTGCAAGCTCCTTCTGCGCGGTCTCCGAAAGACGCTCAAGCACGCCGCATTCGCGAATTAGGTTGCCGAACATCAGCATACCAACCAGCGACAGCGACGCGGGGGCAACAAGACCCGCCACAATCGAAACCAAAATGGGGAACAAAATGCGGGTGAGCTTCGACACGCTCTTTGGGTTATACGGCATACGAATCTGCCGCTCTTTTTTGGTGGTAACCGCCTTGATGGCAATGGGCTGAATAATCGGCACCAGCGCCATATATGAGTAAGCCGCCACCGCAATGGGTCCAACGTACGCGCTCTTTAGCACCTGAGAAACCAGAATAGAGGTCGGACCATCCGCCGCGCCGATGATACCGATGGCGGCTGCGTCCTTTAGGTCAAACCCAAACAGCACCGCGAGCACGATGGTGGCAAAGATGCCAAACTGTGCCGCCGCGCCAAACAAGAACATCTTCGGGTTAGAAAGCAGCGGTCCAAAGTCGATCATCGCGCCGATACCCACAAACAAAAGCAGTGGCATGGCCTCGCTTGCCTCGATGCCGATTTCAAACAACCAGTCGAGAATTCCGTGTACCGGGCCAATGCCGGGCATGTTCTGGTTGGCAAGCCCCGTAAACGGGATGTTCATTAAGATAGCGCCAAAGCCCATAGGCAGTAAAAGCGCGGGCTCGTAGTCCTTTTTTACGGCGAGAAAGATCAGCGTCCCGCCGATAATCCACATTAAAATCATCTTCCAGCCGTCGGGCTGTGTAAAGAAATAGGTAACGCCCTCCGTTAAAAAGCTGAAATCCTGCAAGATTCCCAATTTGTTCACGGCTCCTTCGTTTTTTGTTTCTGTCGTCTATGTTGCTGCGATGCATTCTTAAGACCAAATATAACCGACCAAACAATCGTCAAAAAGAAAACACGGCATTCAGCCACATCGAATCTAATTATAGAGAACTCGGTGTGCTTTTTCAACCTCTTTTGCGGCGGGTGGCAGAACTTTTTTTGGCGATTCGCTGCAGTCGGGGTTATTCATACAGCGCAACAACGCTCTGAACCTGAGTTTTGAGCAGCTCTATCACGCTTTCTGGGCTAAGTACCTGCATATCACCGCCAAACGAGAACAGCCAGCCCAAAAACATCGGGCTTATCGCCACGTCCACAGACGCAATAAACCAGTCCCTGTCCGGCATCATCGGCACATCCAGACCAAAGCGGTCGAGCACCACGTTCACGAGCTGGTTCTTGCACCGCAGGCGCACCTTGATAATCTCACCGCCGTACATCGAGAACATGCGGTTTCCGTAGCGCGCTACATCAAGCTCCGCGCCCGTCACCTGTGCAGCGGGAACCCGCTTTTCGCTAAGGGCGCGCACCCCCTCCATGCGGTCGACGCGAAAGTGGGTAAAATCCCCCTCCCGCTTTTCATAGTATGCCACAAGATAGTAAAAATCGTTTGCCCACATCAGCGCGTAGGGGCTTACGGTATACTCTTCGCCGTCGTTGCGGTAGCGCTTGCTCTTATCGGGCGCGTACTCAAAGTATCGAAACGACGCCTGCACCCCATCTGCAATTGCAAGCTGCAGGATGTCGACATTGTAGTATATCTTTTCGTTGGGCGCCTTTACCCGGTCAAGCACAAACACCTCGCGGTGCAGGGTACGTGCCTGCGCGTGGCTTGCAAGCCCTTCGAGCTTTTTAATCAGCTGCTCGCTCTTTTTGCGGGTAATAAACCGCGATGACTGCACCGCGTCTACCAAAAGCCGCAGCTCCGCCAGCTCAAACCGCCGCGAACCGATGTAGTACCCAAACTGATTGGTCTTAGTCGTCAGCACATCCAGCCCGTACTCGCGCAACAGCTCAATGTCAGCATAGATCGATTTCCGCTCCGCCGTAACGCCGCGCCCTTCTAGCAGCTCGGTAATGCGCGCAAGGCTTATGGGGTTTTCCTCGTCGGTGTACTCAAGCAAAATGTCCATTAGGTACAACAGCTTTATCTTGCTGTTAGCCGTTTTTGCCACGGGTAACACGTCCCTTCCTCTGTCAGTCAGCCGCCCTTCGCCCGTCGTCAAGTAGCCGGGCAAACGCCTGCCGAAACGCCTCGTCCTGCTCGGATGTGCGCTTTGCCGGTCCCTTTACCCGCCCACCCGCGCGCAGCAGCTTCTTCACCATGTGCCTGCTTTCTAAAAGCGACGACATATTCTCGCCCGTATACTCCATGCCTGAGGGCGCCATAACAAACGCGCCGCGGGCAAGCGCCATCGCCGCAAGCCCGTAGTCCTGCGTTACCACCGCGTCCCCCTTTTGCAGCTCGCCTATCAGCTTAAAGTCGGCGGCGTCCGCGCCCTTTGCCACCATCACGGT
>JAEZVA010000057.1 GCA_023443315.1 Bacillota bacterium
AGGCAACAAGGAGGGAACACGTTATGGTCGCGTTTAACAACCGTGTAAGCACCGGCAACGCCGGCGTGGATGAGGCGATTGATTACCTGCGCCTTGGCGACAACGTCGTGTGGCAGACCGACTCGGTAGACGATTACCGCACGCTTGCGGCGGCGTTTGCTCGTCAGGCGAACAGCGACGGACGCAGGCTTGTGTACATCCGCTTTGGCTCGCATGCCCCTGTGCTGAATGAACACGATGGCGCGCGGGTGTATAAGATTGCGGCGGACGACGGCTTTGAGGCGTTTGCTACCCGAATCCACGAGATTATCACCGACGAGGGTCGCTTTGCCTTTTATGTGTTTGACTGCTTAAGCGAGCTGTTAACCAGCTGGCACTCCGACCTGATGACTGGCAACTTCTTTAAGATAACCTGCCCCTATCTGTTCGAGCTCGACACGGTGGCGTACTTTGCCATCCTGCGCAGCCTGCACACCAACGATACGATTGCGCGCATTCGCGAAACCACGCAGGTGCTCATTGACCTGTACCATGTGGACGAGAGCTACTACATCCACCCACTCAAGGTGTGGGAGCGGTATTCCCCCACCATGTTTTTGCCCCACCGTTTGGGGGAGGACGGCGTGGTGTCTATTACCTCCAGTGCCGAGAACGCGGCTTTGTTTTGGCAGCACACCCCGTCCAATGAACGGCTTGACTACTGGGAGGTGACCTTTCGCGAGGCGCAGGCGGCACTTTCGCGCCCCGAATGGGAACAGTCCGACACCAAGGAGTTGATATTAAACCTGCTCATCGGCAGGCATGCGCGCATCCGCGAGCTGTGTGGCCGGTACTTTACCCTAGCCGACCTGCTAAAGATTAAGCGCAGGCAGATTGGCACCGGGTTTGTGGGCGGCAAGACGGTGGGCATGCTGCTTGCGAGAAAGATACTGCAAACCGAAAACGGCGCGCTGTTTCGCCCCTTGCTCGAGCAGCACGACTCGTTCTATCTGGGTTCGGATGTGTTTTACACCTACATCGTGCAAAACGGCTGGTGGCGGCTAAGGGTAAAGCAAAAGACTCCCGAGGGCTACTATAAGCACGCGCCCGAGCTGCGCGAAAAGCTGCTGCAGGGGCAGTTCCCCGCCGCGATGCGTGAGCAATTTTTGCAGATGCTCGAATACTTTGGGCAGTCGCCCATCATCGTGCGCTCAAGCTCGCTGCTTGAGGACGACTTTGGCAATGCGTTTGCGGGCAAGTACGAGAGCATCTTCTGCGCCAACCAAGGCACGCCGGAGGAACGCTACCTTGCGTTTGAACAGGCGGTGCGCCGCGTGTACGCGAGCATGATGAACGAGGACGCGCTCGCCTACCGCCAAAGCAGAGGGCTGCTGGACCGCGACGAGCAGATGGCGCTGCTGATACAGCGCGTGTCGGGCGACTACCACGGCGAGCTGTTCTTTCCCCACCTTGCGGGGGTGGGCAACTCCTCCAATCTGTACGTGTGGGATAAAAGCATTGACATGAGTGCCGGAATGCTGCGCCTAGTGTTTGGGCTTGGTACCCGCGCGGTGGACAGGGTGACGGGGGACTATGCGCGCATCGTGTGCCTTGATATGCCCACCCGTCCCCCGCTGATTGCCCATGGCGACGAACGCCGTTTTTCGCAGCACAGCGTGGATGTGATAGACCTTGCCGAGAACGCGCTGGTGTCAAAGCCGCTCGACGAGGTGCTGAGTGTGGACATCCGCACCGACCGCGGGCTGTTTGCCGAGCCGGATTACGACGCGATGCGTGCGCTGCGCGAGCGCGGCATGCGCCCCAAAACAGTGCCTTACCTGCTGGGGTTTGAGCGACTGCTGTCGGCAACGCGGTTTCCAGAAGTCATGCGCCAGATGCTTGCGCAGCTTAGCGGCGTATACGATTACCCCGTAGATATTGAGTTTACCGCAAACTTTGATGAGCAGGGCGGCTTTCATGTTAATCTGGTGCAGTGCCGCCCGCTGCAAACCAGAGGGCTTGGTAAAACCGTCGAGATGCCGCGCATGACAAACACCGACGACTGCATTGCGTGGTCAAACGGCTCGTTTATGGGCGGCAATGTGCGCCTTGCGCTTGACTACGCGGTGTACATTCATGCCGACAAATACCTTGCGCTGCCCGAGCGGGAGAAGTATGCGGTTGCAAGGCTAATAGGCGTGCTGAATACCGCGCTAAAGGGCAAAGGTTTTATCCTAATCGGTCCCGGACGGTGGGGAACCACCACGCCGTCCCTCGGCGTTCCCGTTCGGTTTTCGGAGATAAGCAACTGCGCCGTGCTGTGCGAGGTGGCTTCGCCCACCGAGGGCATGATGCCAGAGCTTTCGTACGGCAGCCACTTCTTTCAGGACCTGGTGGAGACGGGCATCTTCTACGCGGCGGTGTTCGGCGGCTCAGGGCAGGCGGGGCTGAATGCGGAGAAGCTGACTGCAGAAAGCAACCTGCTAACCGAGCTTGCGCCCGATGCCGCAGACTACGCCGAGGTGGTGCACGTCGCCGACACAAAGGGAACGCAGATCTACTCCGATACCGTCACCCAGCGTCTGGTGTGGCGTTGACTATGAGAAGCAAGCAATGGAAGGGAAGAGATACGGATGTATGAACTGATACAGGCGGGCGAGCGCACCTGGTATATCGACTGCCCCGCCAAGATGGGGCTGTATACCCCAGACGGCAAGCACGCTTACCTAATTGACAGCGGCAACGACAAGGATGCGGCAAAAAAGGCGCTGCGCCATATCGAGGCACTGGGTCTTACTCTTATGGGCATTGCAAACACCCATTCCAACGCCGACCACGCGGGCGGCAACGCGTTTTTGCAGCAGAAAACGGGCTGCAAAATCATCTGCACCCCGCTTGAGAACGCGTTTATGCGGTTTCCCGAGCTAGAGCCGTCCTTCTTATATGGCGGCTACCCCTGCAAGGAGCTACGCAATAAATTCTTAATGGCGCCACCCTGCCAACCAGACGCCGAAACGCAGGACGCGCTGCCCGAAGGGCTAACCAGCATCCGTCTGCCGGGGCACTTTTTTGATATGGTGGGCTACCAAACGGCGGACGGGGTCTTTTTTGCGGCAGACAGCCTGTTTGGCGAGCACACCCTAAACAAGTACCATCTGGCGTTTTTGTACGACGTGCGCGCGTTTTTTGAAACGCTCGACCTGCTGGGAACGATACAGGCGACGCTGTTTGTGCCATCCCACGCCCCTGCGTGTACCGATTTAACGCCGCTCGTTGAGGCAAACCGCACCAAGATACAGGAGATTATCGGCGTAATCCTTACCATCTGCCAAACGCCGCTGATGTTTGAAGATGTGCTAAAGCAGTTGTTTGACCATTTTAGCTTGACGCTTGATTTTAACCAGTACGTGCTTGTGGGCAGCACCCTGCGCTCCTATCTATCCTATCTGCACGACGAGGGCAGGCTTGATTGTATTTTCGAGCAAAACCACCTGTTGTGGAAAACAAAATAAAAAATAAAACAGTCGTCCATAGCCAAAACGAAAAAGGCGGACGGCTGTTTTTGCGTAGAATAGCATCTGAGTGCCTGCACATACTATACTTAGGCGTTTTTAACGACGAAAAACGGGAGGAATGCTATGGCTACGCAAAGCGCATATTTTCAGGTAGAAAACCTCAGCGGCAAGCGGGATGTAAACAGAATTAAGCAGGGGCTTGACACCATATCAGGGGTTACCTCGGTCAGCGTGAACGCAGGCAGCGGACGCGTAGCGGTGGATTTTGACGATACCGCCACCGGCACCGATGCCATTAAGGGTACGCTCGACGATATGGGTTTTGCCTTTTGCATCGCGTCCGCGCCGCGCAGCACCAATTAAACATCCCCACAGGAGGAGTACGCAATGCCAAAGGACAGTCAACCCGATAAAAAGCGCGTAAGGGTGCGCAAGGCAAACGGACAAACCCCGATTACACGAGAAAACCAAAACCAAAACAAGAACGCAAAAAAGCAGTCGGTGCCAAACAACGACGTATAGAAGCGGTTTTGATGTTGGGAAAGGATAAACACTATTATGGCTAAGGCAGGCATGAGAAGACCCGACCCAAAAGAACCCCACGGCACAGAAAGCAACCGCAAAACCCACATCCCCAAAAATGATCTGCGCCCGGTGCCCGAGTTGCAGGGCGGGGCAAAGCACTCAAAAAAGAAGGCGCCGCCCGGCTAAAAGCAAAATCCCCGATACCGCGTATCGGGGATTTTGTTGTGCGGTTAATAATATGAAAGTTCGCTCATCAAAGCGGCCATAGCGCCACCCGCTATAATGGTAATTAGAATTGTGAGGGCAGAGACGATGATGCTGATGATTAGCACCGCTCTGGCATAGTTCTTTTTGTTGGGGTTTTCGGTCGAGCCAAACGCCCACACGAGTAGCATAATAAAGCCAACTAGGGGGATGCAGGCAATCAGCATCATGCCGATATAGCTGCCTGTGGATAGCACCGGCGCGGTTGCCGCAGCGGCTGTGGGGGCGCGGTAGGCGGGTTGCTGATAGACCGGTTGCTGGTAAGCAGGCTGTTGATACTGTGGCGGCGGTGGTGGAGGTGGTGACGGCGGCATAGGGGAGCTCCCCGCCGAGACCGATGCGCCGCAACTGGGGCAGAACATTCCGTCTGGGTCAAGCGGTGCGCCGCAGGATGTACATACGCTGTTTGACATTTGTGTGTTCCTCCTCATCGTGCTTTTTGCTTTTATGACTGAAAGAAAAACGGCAGAAAACGTCGCTTATACTTATCTTTGTTTAAGAACTGGGCAGAAAATCAAGCAAACGCTTTGATTTAAGCGGTTTTGCGAAGATTTTTGTCCCCATTTCTAACAAAGATTAGCATTTATTATTTGAAAGTGTAGCATACAATCCTATAATTTACAAGATGATTGCAGGGCATCTTGCGTTTTACGGCATGTACCGTTACAAGGTAGTGTTGCGCTATACAATAAATACGTTTGGCTAAAAGCGGTTAGACTTGTTGTCGCTTAACAATACTACTTCATTTATTTTTAAGCGGGTAAAAGCAGGAGCGCCACAAAAAACAAAGGAGACGGCAATGGTCATCTCCTTTGCTTTATAAAGCTTGCTTATTGGTCGGATGTACTTTTGTAACGAGAGATTGCAAGAGAAATACTGATAAACGCGACGGCAAAGGCAAACTGAACCAGCATCGCAGTGACGCCCTGTTGGGTAAAGCCGTCAGACATCTGTTTGATGGCGTTTACATACCAGTAGGTGGGGGTAAAGCTTGCTATGCGCTGAACCGTTGTGCCCAGCAGCTCCTGCGGAACAAACACGCCTGAGATAAAGCATAGCCCTAGTGCCATCACATTTGCAATTGCCGATTGCGCGTTCTTGGATTTTATCAGGTTTCCGCAGAACAGGCTAAGGGCAAGGCAGACAAGCGTGTAAACAAACGAGTTAAGCAGCAGTGGCACAATGGTTTTTGTGCTGATCTCATCGGGGTACAGTATAAACCCAAACCCGCACATCACAGCCCAGGTAACCGCGGCAAACACCATGTTGCCCAGCACAAGCTGCAGGTTAAAGCTAAGGTTTTTAATCGGGGAGGCATAGTTGCGTCGTTTGATATCGTTTTTCCCGAACACCATCATAATCGAGGTAACGCCAAGAACCATTATGGCCATAATCGAGTAGGCATAATAACGAAAATAGTACAGCAGACTTTCGGATCTTTTAATCTTCTGATTTGTGGATATCCCAACGTCGGCTCCCTTTGCAAGGTCGCCCGTGATATACTGTGCAAGCTCCTGCGCACTAAGCTCGGGTAGCGCCTTGTTGTAAAGCGTGGCAAGGGATAGGTAGCGGCTAACCAGATAATCCACCTGTACCGAGGAGCTGGAGTCGGGCGAGACGGATTTTTGCAGCGGACTTGCGTTCTCGCCGCTTAAAAAGGAGTCGGAAAACCCTTTGGGGATGCGCAGGATGTAGCTGACCTCGCGAAAGAAAAGCGCGTCCATCAGTTGGTTCTTTTCGGTTCCCACATCCTTTACAACAGCGTGCTTGCCCAGATAATCTGCAAACTGTTCAGCAAACTCTGCGCCGGTGTCTTCGTTGATGATGGCAATGCTGATTTTTGTCTCGGTAAAGTCTTCGATGGCCGTTGTGGGAGAAAAGTTGGTAAACATCGCAGCAAGTGCGACAAACACAACGAGATAAATTAACATCTGAGGCAGGTTTTTTTGTATGATCTTAAAATACACCTTAAAGACTTGCATACTTCTGCCTCCTCATTACAACAAATACAATTAAGAAGAACACACCCGAAAAGCCGAACAGCAGCCCGATGTTTAAGAAGAACCGGTCAAGGGTATCGTAGTAGTACAGCGCATAAAACGCGTCCGCCACAAGGTTTGCCGGGTTTAAATAGGAAAGCAGGGGCACGTTTTTTGCTATGATGTACTTCATATCCACATACATTAAACCCGCAAGGAACGTGCTTACCATCGAGATTCCGATTAAAATCGCAACCTTTATGCCCTCGCGGCGTTTGAGTAGTGCGCCCACCATGGCACCGAATGAAACACCCAGCGTAGTGCCTGCCGTGCAAGCCAGCAGGATATATCCAAGACGGTCGCCAAACTGTATACCAATCACAAGTGCTAGGTACACAATCAAAAGCAGGACGGAAATCAGTTGAACAAACAGCGTGGCGGTTAGCGACGCACCAAACAGCTTCAGCTTATGCACGGGCACAAGGTTGTTGCGCGCTGCAATGTCAGACTGGTTTGCCTGAACGCTTGTAACGCTGGTCATCCCCTGAAAGCTACCGTACATACATGCCATTGCAATCAGTGCAAAGTAATACACCACCGTGTTGTCGGGTACCGAGGCGCCCAGCGGAACATCGGTTACATACTCTGCCTGCTCAAACTCTTCCTGCATCAAAAGGGCAAATGCGGCGGGATTTTTCATTGCAATGGCGGTGTAAGCGCTTTTTAGCTGCACATAGCTGTCGGCAAAGCTCTTTATAATGGTTTGGTAGATGCCGGTGTCGCTCACGGTAACCGAAAGGTCGCCGCTGTCGCTCATTGTTAAAACACCGGTTACGGACTTGCTGTCAAGCAGCCTTTTTGCCTCCTGCTCGTCGCACAGGGTAATGGTAAACATCCGCTCCTCGCCCATGGTGGCGTCAAGCGCGGTTTGAAACGCCTCGTCGCTTTGGTAGGCGTCGTTGTCAACCACGGCGACGGGGATTTGGCTGAAGGTCTCGTTGGCACTAAGGTTTGAGAATGCCATACCAAACAGCGTCGCAAGCAGTATGGGGAATGCAGCGCTCCAAAACAGGGTGGAAACGTCGCGGGCAATACAGCGCAGGCGGTAGATAAAGATATGCCAAAACATGCGTTTCCCTCCTTTAGTCTCTAAGCTGTTTGCCGGTAATCTCAAGGAATACGTCGTTGAGTGTGGGCAGCTCGCAGAAGATCTTGCCGTAGCCGACGCCCTCACGCTTTAAATACTCCATTACGTCATACAGGCTGCTGCGTGAACGCTGGCTTTTGATGTGAATGACCGAGCCGTCACATCGCGCGCTGCTGATGCCCGGCAGAGAGCGGATGCCCTGCTCTATGGTTTCGCAGTTTACGCCAAACACCTCGACGGTTATCTTCTCGCCTGTGTTAATCATCGCCTTGAGCTCATCCTTGGTGCCGGCGGCAACGATGCGTCCCTTATCCATAATCGCAATGCGCGAACAGATCTGCTCAACCTCCTCCATGTAGTGGGAGGTATAGATGACGGTAGCGCCTTCGCGGTTTAGGCGCATAATGCCTTCGAGTATGGCGTTGCGGCTCTGCGGGTCTACCGCCACCGTCGGCTCGTCAAGGATAATTAGCTTTGGCTTGTGCGCGATGCCGCACGCAATGTTAAGCCGGCGCAATAGACCGCCGCTGAGCTTTTTGGGGTAGAACTTGCGAAAATCATCAAGCCCTACAAAGTCTATGGCCTCTTCTACGAGTTCTTCCCGTTTCTTGTTGTCGGTTACATACAGCCCGCAGAAGTAACGGATGTTCTCGAGAACCGTCAGCTCCTCAAACACCGCGACGTTCTGCATGATGATGCCGATATCGCGCTTTAAGTCGTATGCGGCTGGCGACATCGCTTTGCCGAACACCTCAATCGAGCCCTTGTCGTATTTCAGTAGTGACAGGATGCAGTTGATTGCCGTGGTCTTGCCCGAGCCGTTGGGACCCAGCAAGCCGAAGATCTCGCCCTCATGAACCTCTAGGTTCAGATGGTCCAGTGCAATTAAATCGCCGTAGCGCTTAACGAGGTTTTGTGTTTTTACCACCATCGTTCATTTCAACCCTTTCAAACTATTGTCGGTATGACCCTATTGTAGCGCACAGCGGCACCCGTTTACAGTGAGTATGCTCCAACATGCACATGACAGATGTAATGCCTGTTGTGACAAAAGATAGTTTGTGGTACTATTTTGGGTGAACAAATTCGTTTCATGGAGGTGTGCCGCATGACTGGCAGGCTGCTTGACAAGATTATTGTGTTTTTGCTGTGCGCGGCGGCATATATTCGGTACGGCGTCGACTTTTATGCGGTAATACCGCTTATTGTGGCGGTCACCTACTCCTCCGTGTGCGAATCCATTCGCTCAGATATCATTAAGGCCGTACTGTTTGCCGCGTTTTGTATCGGGGCGACCCTGTATTCCCCTCTGCTGTTTTTTGTGCCGTTTGCATGCTACGACATATGGGCGATAAAGCCCGGGTGGGTTAAGGGTGCCACGGCGCTGCCTCTTTTGCTGCATTTTGGGCAGCCCGATGCCGTTGCCTATGCCCAGCTTGGGGTGTTTGTACTTTTATCATTTTTGATTAGACGGCAGACGACGCTTTTGGAAACGCAAAAGCAGGATAATATCTCGCTGCGCGACAGCACCAAGGAGCTTTCCACCGCCCTTGCCGAAAAAAACAGGGAGCTTCTTGAAAAGCAGGAGTACGAGATTAACCTTGCCACGCTGCATGAGCGCAACCGCATCGCGCGTGAGATGCACGACACGGTGGGGCACCTGCTTTCCAGCTCGATTTTGCAGACGGGGGCGCTTCTTGCTACCAGCAAGGATGAAGCACAGCGCGAGGGGCTAACGCGTCTGCACGAGACCTTGTCAATGGGTATGGATAATGTGAGAAGTGCCATACACGACCTGCACGACGAATCGATAGACCTGTTTGCCGAGCTGCAATCGCTGGTTGAGCGGTTTGAGGTTTGCGCCGTCACACTCGACTACAATGTGGTCGAAAGCCCCGATCGCCAGATTAAGTACGCGTTTATCGCCATCGTCAAGGAGGCGTTGTCCAACATTGCCCGTCATTCGGATGCCACCCGTGCTGAGGTTGGGGTGTATGAGCACCCCGCGCTGTACCAGCTTGTGGTTCGCGACAACGGCTCTAACAAGGCGGCAAAGCGAAATGGGGACGAGGGCATGGGGCTAAAAAATATCCGCGAACGGGTGGAAACATTGGGCGGAATACTCAACATCAGCACCCAGCACGGCTTTGAGCTGTTTATCAGCATTAAGCGGACGCAGCCAGCGTCCGCACGAAAGGAACGACAGGGCGAATGAAGATTGTGATTGTAGACGACGATAAGTTGGTGACGCTGTCGCTTTCCACCATAGTAAAGGCGGATGCGGGCATAGAGGTGCTGGCAACGGGGGCTGACGGCACCGAGGCCATCGCGCTGTACGAGCGATACGCACCCGACATCCTGCTGATGGATATCCGCATGCAGACCATGACGGGGCTAGAAGCCGCCGAACAGATTCTTTCGCGCCACAGCCATGCGCGCATCCTGTTTTTAACCACCTTTGCCGATGATGAGTATATCATCAAGGCGCTTAAAATCGGCGCAAAGGGCTACCTGCTAAAGCAGAACTTTGAAAGCATCGTACCTGCCCTGTACGCGGTGTACAGCGGGCAGACGGTGTTTGGCGACGACATCATCGCTAAGCTGCCGTCGCTTATCGGCGATAGACAAGCACCCCAAAGCCTTGCTTCGTTTGGGCTGACCGAGAAGGAACGCGAGATTATCGAGCTTGTGGCACAGGGGTTATCCAACCGCGAGATTGCCACACAGCTTTATTTAAGCGAGGGCACGGTGCGCAACAGCATTAGCGTGATACTCGATAAGCTTGCCCTGCGCGACCGCACACAGCTGGCCATTTTTTATTACAAGACAAAATAGTGCAATACTTCTCTAGTTTGTTTATTTACATTATTTACACTATCGTGTTACAATAAAGCAAAATAATGTAAAAAAGGATTTTGCGTTAGAATGAATCTGACTGGCAAGAACCCCCCCGTACGTAAGCGGCGCAAACGCTTTTGCGAGTACGGACCGGTGTGCTACCGCATCTCGCTGATTAAGGAGTATCTGGTGCGCGATGTAAAAGACTGCCTGGGCGGGGAGCGGTTTGCGCGTACATACGGCAAAGAGGAGCTGCCCTGTATTGTAAAGGGGCATCGCTCTTTGATGTTGCGCACCCTGCACGGGGTAGACGAACACCTGCAGCGCAATAAGATAACAAACCTTGCCCTTGCGGCGCGCCATATGGACGGTCTGCTCATTCACCCTGGGGAGACGTTCTCGTTCTGGCGGTTGGTGGGTAGGGTGTCGAGCCGGCGGGGGTACCTCACGGGCATGACGATTGTAAACGGCAAAAGCGAAAGCGATACGGGCGGCGGGCTGTGCCAGCTTGCAAACCTTGTGCACTGGCTAGTGCTTAATAGCCCCCTTACCGTAACCGAGCTGCACCATCACACCGACGCACTGTTCCCAGACAGCGGCAGACGCGTGCCGTTTGGCACAGGAACGTCGGTGTTCTATAAAAATGTGGACTACCGTTTTCGCAACGACACCGACCGCTCGGTGCAGCTGCGCGTCTGGCAGGAGAATGACGACCTGTGCGGCGAGCTGCGCTGTGGGAAGCCGTTTCTGACCCGCTACCGCATCGAGGAGGAGGGTTGCTGCTTTGTGCGCGAGGCCGAGGACTATTACCGCGTAAGCCGCGTATTCAAGCGCACCATCGACCGCAAAACGGGCGAGACCTTAAACCGCGAGCTGATACTAAACAACCATTCCCGCGTGCTGTACGACCACAGCCTGATACCCGCGGAGGAGATAAGGGCTAGCGAGGAAGCTTATGTTGATTGACCGCATCTTGAACCACTGCCGTAACAGCCCCGAGAAAACCGCGTACCAAAGCAACAACGGCAGCATGACCTATGGGGAGCTTGCCCAAGGTGCGAAGCGGTTGGCACACGTCCTTGACAAAACGATGCCTGCCAAAACGCCCGTACTGGTTTACGGGCACAAGCAGCCGCTGATGCCCGTCTGCTTTTTGGCGTGTGCCCTGTTGGGTAGGGCGTATGTTCCGGCGGACGAGGGCATCCCGCCTGAGCGTGTTTTGCGCATGGCAGAGCTTGCGGGCGCACAGCTTGTGCTTGCCGTTTCGCCAATAGCAATAGACGCAACACCAATGCTTACCCAACAAGAGATAGCAGCCATCTGCGAGGATGACGGCTGCGTTGCACAGTATACCCCCGCGCCCGTGGATGCGGACGACCTGTTTTACATCCTGTTCACCTCGGGCAGCACGGGGCAGCCCAAGGGTGTAAAGATTACCCGCCGCAACGCGGACGGGTTTATCGGTGCGCTTTGTGAAGTGGATGGTCTGTGGCAGGGCGACACGGTGCTTAACCAAGCGGCGTTTTCCTTTGACCTTTCGGTTGCCGACCTGTACGGGGCGCTGTGTATGGGAAAGACGCTGTTTGTTCTGGAACGCGCCGTGATGCAGGATATTCCGTCGCTGTTTGCCCGCCTTAAGGAAAGCGGAGCGGGCACCGCGGTGATGACGCCGTCGTTTGCCGAGCTGTGCCTTGCCGACCGCGGGTTTGCTCGTCGTCTGCTGCCACAGCTTAAAACCATCTTTTTCTGCGGCGAAACGCTTTGCCCTGCAACGGCAAGGCGGCTGTTTGAACGCTTTCCCTTAATCCGGCTGTTTAACGCCTATGGACCCACTGAGACCACGGTGGCGGTCACCATCTGCGAGCTGTCCCCCAAATGGTTGGAGCAGGAACTGCTGCCGGTGGGCACCGAGCTTGACGGCACGCATGTCTACGTTGTGGATGAACAATGCCGCCCCCTTGCAGAAGGGGAAATCGGGCAGCTTTTGGTGACGGGCACGGGTGTGGGCGCGGGCTATGTCGGCACCGAGCAGGGCGGTTTTATCCGTTTTAGGGGAGAGTGCGCCTACCTGACGGGAGACTACGGCTACCGAAAGGACGGTACGCTGTTTTTCACGGGACGGCGCGACAATCAAATTAAGCACCGGGGTTACCGGATGGAGCTGCAGGATATTGAGCGCAACCTGCTGCGGCTTTGTGGGGTGCGCCAATGTGCCGTTGTTTTTGTGGCGGGTAAGCGGCAGTACCTGTGCGCCTACGTCTGCCCCGAGCAGGGCGAAAGCCTGACGGCGCAGGGCGTGAAAGCGGCGTTGCGGCAGCACCTGCCTACCTACATGATTCCCGAGCGAGTGCGTATTACAGACAGCCTGCCCCTAACCACAAACGGAAAATGCGACCGTGCCGCACTATTAAGCAGCGAAATTCACCTGGAAGGAGCGCCCGCATGGACGAGTTAAAAATACAGGTAACCGAACTGCTTGCCCGCGTGTGCGGGGAGCCTTTGATATGCGGCGACGACAGCCTTGAGCTGCTCGACTCCGGCTTGCTCGACTCCCTAGCGATGATCACCCTGCTCGCAGAGCTGGAGGACACGCTCGGAGTTGAGATACCGCCCTCGCAGGTAAGTAGGGAGTGCTGGCGCACACCCAAAAGCATTGTGGCGTTGGTGGTAAAAACAAAGGAGTTGACGGATTTTTAACAATCTCCAGTTATAACCGTTTACTTTAGCATACTATTGTACTACAATGGTAAGGCGGCAGCGCATTATGCCGCCTTATAGTATTTTTGGAGGGACAATAATGAAACGATTTTTAGCGGTTATTTTAAGTGTACTGATGTTTACCCTGCTGCTTGCAGGCTGTACCTCAGCCTCGGGCGGTGCAACCTTTACGGTGGGCTTTGACAAGGAGTTCCCGCCCATGGGCTTTGTGGCGGACGATGGCTCGTATGTGGGCTTTGACCTTGACCTTGCGGCGGAGGTTGCAAAACGCATGAACATGGAGCTTAAGCTTCAGCCCATTGAGTGGACGGCAAAGAATATGGAGCTTGATTCCGGCAACATCGATTGTGTGTGGAACGGCTTTACCATCAACGGCCGCGAGGACGAGTACACCTGGACACAGCCCTACATGAACAACAACCAGATTGTTGTGGTGCTGGAAGGCTCGCCGATCCAGACGTTTGCGGATATTGCGGGCAAGGTTATCGCAGTACAGGACGACTCCAGCGCGCTGACCGCCATTGAGGGCAACACCGCGTTTGTTAGCCTGCCTGCACAGCTTGTAAAGACCACCACCAACCTAAACGCTTTGATGGAGCTGGAATCGGGTGCTGTAGACGCGGTTGTAATGGATGAGATTGTCGCACGCTATAACATTGAGAAGAAGGGTGCTGGCTACCGTGTGCTCGAAGAAGTAGTGGGCGCCGAGAAGTTTGGCGTCGGCTTTAAGCTTGGCAACACCGCCCTGCGCGACAAGGTGGAAAAAACCCTGCTTGCGATGGAAAAGGACGGAACACTTGAAAAGATTTCAAACGATTGGTTTGGTAAGGACATTACCACGATCGGAAAGTAGCTTTTAGGGAGGACAACGCGCATGATATCCGGATTGCTTTCGGCGAGCGGGGCAGGGCTTTCTCAGCAACTGACCGCGGTGCTGTCGCAGCTTTCGCTGGGGCTTGTAACAACACTTCAGATATTTGTTCTTACACTGGTGTTTTCTCTGCCGCTGGGGCTGTTTGTCGCACTGGGGCGCATGAGTAAAAACAACTTTGTGCGCATCGTCGTAAAGGTCTACATATCGGTCATGCGCGGCACCCCCTTGATGCTTCAGCTGATGGTGGTCTATTTTGGACCGTACTATATCTTTGGCGTCAGCATCTCTAGTACCTACCGTTTTTACGCCGTTATCATCGGCTTTGTGCTCAACTATGCCGCGTATTTTGCCGAGATCTACCGCGGCGGCATTGAATCGATGCCCGCGGGGCAGTACGAAGCGGCCGAGGTGCTGGGCTTTGGCAGGGCGCAGACGTTTGTGCGCATCATCCTGCCGCAGGTGGCAAAGCGCATTCTTCCGTCGGTGACCAACGAGGTGATAACGCTGGTGAAGGATACCTCGCTTGCTATGGTTATCTCGGTGGGCGAGATGTTTACCGCAGCAAAGGCGTTAGCCTCCGCGCAGGTTTCGGTTATTCCGTTTGCGGTGGCGGGGCTATTCTATTACATCATGAACTACGTCGTCGCCTTTGGCATGGAATGCATTGAAAAACGCATGAACTATTACAGATAGGAGGGTCGCCGGAATGGTTTTGCTTGAAATGGAACACGTCGGCAAGGCGTTTGGCGACTTAGAGGTGTTAAAAGACATCTCGCTGACCGTTACACAGGGGCAGGTGCTTGCTGTTATCGGACCCTCCGGGTCGGGCAAAAGCACCCTGCTGCGCTGCGCCACCCTGCTTGAGCAGGTGGATAGCGGCACCATCCGCTATAACGGCGAGACGATGGTCGCTACCGACGACGGTGGTAGGGCGATATACGCGCCACATGCCGACCTAAAGCGCATCCGCTCGTATTTCGGGCTGGTGTTTCAGAACTTTAACCTGTTTCCGCACTTTTCGGTACTGCGCAACATCACCGAGGCGCCCATACACGTGGCAAAGCAGTCCAAGCAACAGGCGACCGAGTCGGCCATGGAGCTGCTGGACCGCATGGGGCTAAGGGACAAGGCGGATGCCTACCCCTGCCAGCTTTCGGGTGGGCAGCAGCAGCGCGTATCCATTGCGCGGGCGTTGGCGCTTAGACCCGACATCCTGTTCTTTGACGAGCCGACCAGCGCGCTTGACCCTGAGCTGACGGGGGAGATTTTAAAGGTTATCCGCGAACTTGCCGCCGAGCGCATGACGATGGTAATAATCACCCACGAGATGGCGTTTGCAAGAGATGTCGCCGACCGAATTATCTTTATGGATGACGGGGTTATTGTGGAGCAGGGTGAGGCAACGGAGGTCATCAACAACCCGCAGCAGGAACGTACCAAACTGTTTTTAAACCGATTTTCGGATCGGTAGAGAACAGAAACGACCCCCGGCTAACCATGCCGGGGGTTGCATTATTTCGTGTGGATATATTCAGTGTCATGAAACGCCGTTGTGCGAAACGGGTTGGATTGGTCTGATTCTAAGGCGGTTCGCATCCCATGTGTCAGGGACAAACTCAATATAATGCGTATTTTGCATGTTAAAAACATGCTCGCCGGATGAAAAGGGGCTTCCGCTCAGGGTTTGGGAGGTATTTGTGGAGGTGTCATAAAGACAGTTTCGATACTCGCCGTCTACAAGAGCGGTGTAGATGTATTGTAAAGAGCCGTTGACGATACGCGTGCGTATTGTGTGGCGATTACTACTGTGCTTTATTTGGGATGGAAGCCATGTTATAGAGGTGTCTTTGGTATCGAGCATAACATAGTGATGTGGTTCACCGCTTTCTAAGGAAAACACGATGCGATTATCGTCGATTGTCTCAAACCGAACACTTCCATCAAAAGACCCTACATCGGTTAACTGAAAGTGTTCGCTTGTCGCATACCATATATGGGTGCTCAAGGTGTTGCCGGTCTCGGGGTCGCTAATCCAATCAAGCATAGCAAAAAACCCGTTTTCAGCGTAAATCGCCGAAAATTCTTGCTCATCAAACAGTGCCTTGTATCCCGTTTCATCCGCAAACCAGGCGGAACGAACGGTATTCGATTTTTCTTTGTTTTTGCACGCAAAATAGACACATCCGCCGCTCGCGGGAACTACTTCTTGAATTCCGTAGTAAACCTGCATTTTATCGTAAGACTGCATCCATTCACTCATGTCGTCCACTAGAGTGAGTTTGTCGGTAGAAACCTGGTATAAAAACAACCGATTACGCCCGTTAAGCGCGACCAAATCCACGTTAATCCAAACAGGGTCAAGAAGATTAATGTCTTCCCAGTCGTTTACCGTTCTGCCGTCTGACAATGTTCTACTGATAATGCGGTTGGGGTCTTCTATCTCAGTATAACGTAAAAATTCACGAACTAGTTTTCCGCTACCATCCAAGATAGAGCCATTGGCCAGTACCCAGTCGCCATCCGTTGTTTTACAGGCAGATAAAAAGCCGAGGGAGGCTTTATCATCGTAAACACCTGCAACAAATATACGGTCATCCGTAATGGCATAGTGGTACTGCCCAATCAAAGGGTCTACACGTATTGTAACCGTTCTAACCAATTGGTTGTTTAAATCGATGTAGCGAATGATACCGTTATCAGGTACAGCGAGAATGGTGCCACCGCTAAGCCAGGTGTAAGCGGAATTAAAAGGATGCAGCGTGTCGTTTGGCAAAGTGGGTAAGGGTTCCCGGGAGGAAGACAACTGGCTATCGGGCTCGGGCTGCCCTACCAAAATGGGCGCATGGCAACCGAACAACATAATGATGATACAAAAAACAGATAATAGAATGCTTATTGGCTTCAAGTCAAAACCTCTCCTGACAAACAAGATGTTATATCTTTGTGAATCTTGGTGTTAGAATATTATACCATAAGTTAAGTAGTATTTACTAATTTAACACTGCGAAAGCAACGCCCCGTCCAATCTTTTCCTAGATTTAAATAACAACCGAAACATACCGCAAAAAACATATTGACAAAACTAGATATGAGGCATATACTGCAATATATCGATAAAAATAGAACTGAGTGGTGCTGGTACTTGTTACGCATACCATGCCCGTGTAAAGTAACGAGCAGGGTATACCCTTTGGCTGCAACACTACAGGAAAGGATGATTGCGTACGATGGAGAACAAATATGCAACTAACGCAAGGGTGTTTAAGGCGTTCTGCGACGAAAACCGACTGATGATACTCGAGATGCTGCAAGACGGGGAGCAATGCGCCTGTAAGATACTCGAGCGGCTGAATATTGTGCAGTCTACATTGTCGCACCACATGAAGATACTCGTGCAAAGCGGTGTTGTCTCTGCCCGTAAGGACGGCAAATGGACGCATTATTCCCTGTCTGAGGAGGGCACGCGGTACGCGAAGGAGCTGCTCGGTGAATTGACAGCCATAAACGTAAAGGGTGATTGAATATGCAGGTGATACGTACCATATGGGACTTTTTTCAGAATCAGATACTCGGTATGCAGTGGCTTAACGAGCTGGTCGGTTACGGGGTATCGGCGGTCGGGTTTGACACGAATGGTTGGCTGGGTGGCGGCATTCAGTTTTTTATCTACGACGTGATAAAGATCTTTGTTCTGCTTTCTGTGCTGATTTTTATCATCTCATACATACAAAGCCATTTTCCGCCCGAGCGGACGAAAAAGATTCTGGGGCGGTTTCATGGGGTGGCTGCCAACACACTTGCCGCGCTGCTGGGCACCGTAACCCCCTTTTGCTCCTGCTCCTCTATTCCGCTGTTTATCGGCTTTTCCAGTGCGGGCTTGCCGGTGGGGGTCACCTTCTCGTTTCTCATCTCGTCCCCGCTGGTGGATCTCGGCTCTTTGATCCTGTTGATGAGTATCTTCGGTGCAAGGGTAGCGGTTGCCTATGTGGTGGTCGGGCTGGTTCTGGCGGTCATCGGCGGGTCGCTGATTGAAAGGTTTGGCATGGAGCGGTATGTAGAGGAGTTTATAAAGTCGGCAGGCTCGGTGGAGATTGACGCGCCCGAGTTAACGCGTAAAGACCGGCTGGTCTATGCCCGCGATCAGGTAAAGGCGACGGTAAAAAAGGTCGCACCCTATATCCTAGTGGGCGTTGGCATTGGCGCACTGATACACAACCTTATACCCGAAGCGTGGGTGGTGTCTGCGCTGGGCAGCGGCAACCCGTTCTCGGTTATCCTTGCCACGCTGGTGGGTGTGCCGATGTATGCCGACATCTTCGGAACCATCCCCGTTGCCGAAAGCCTGTTTACAAAGGGCGCGGGGCTTGGCACCATCCTTTCCTTTATGATGGCGGTAACCGCGCTCAGTCTGCCTTCGATGATTATGCTCCGTAAGGCGGTAAAGCCAAGGCTGCTAACGGTTTTTATCGGCATTGTTGTACTGGGGATTATTATTATCGGGTATCTGTTCAATGCGTTCGGGTATTTGCTGATTGGGTGAGGGCATAAGAATGAGTAACTATATCTTATACGGCGTCACAGCCGTTTTGCTCGTGCTGTCTTTTATAAAAGATAAAGAAAAAACAAAACGCTCACTGAAAAAGGCGTGGAAATCCTTTGAGAACATCCTGCCCGAGCTATTGGTTGTTCTGCTGCTGGTGGGGCTGCTGCTTGCGGTGCTAAACACCGAGCTGATATCCAAAATTATCGGGGCGGATTCGGGCTGGCTTGGCGTGTTGCTTGCGGCAATCACGGGTGCGGTTACCCTGATACCGGGGTTTGTGGCATTCCCGACGGCGGCAATGCTACTGCAGGGCGGGGCGGGCTATATGCAGATTGGCGCGTTTGTTTCGACCTTGATGATGGTCGGCATCGTTACTCTGCCGGTGGAGATTAAATACTTCGGCAAAAGGGTAGCGGTGCTTAGGAATGGGTTTGCGTTTGCCTTTTCATTCCTTGTAGCGTATGTAATCGGATTGGTGGTCGGTTAGAGGTGAAGGCTGTATTAAAACGATATCGGGTGTTTTTGGTTGTGGCGGTGGCGTTTGCCGTACTGACGGTGATAAACAGGGAACTGGGGTTCAAGGCCCTTAGCATTACCGCCTTTTCGGTAAAGGAGATGCTGCTTGTCATCCCGCCCATCTTTGTGCTACTAGGGCTATTGGATGTATGGGTGCCGCGGGAGACCATGATGAAGTATATGGGCAAGGATTCGGGCATCAAGGGTGTTGTGCTTTCCATTATTATCGGCTCGGTTGCGGCGGGACCCTTATACGGGGCGTTCCCCGTTGCGACGGTGTTTATGAAAAAGGGTGTTAAATTCAGCAACATCTTAATCTTTATCGGCGCGTGGTCCACCACCAAGATACCGATGTTCTTGTTTGAGCTTACCTCCCTTGGCGCACAGTTTGCCATAACAAGGCTGCTGATTGATATCCCCGGTATTATTCTTATCGCGATTATACTATCTAAGCTTATCCCCAAAAAAGAGGTCGAGAAGCTGTATGAGAACGCCAAAACGATAGAATAGGCGGCGCACTGAGCCGCACTCATGCAACATTCTCTTAAACTACATAACGAATTAAAGTGGAGGATGAAATCAATGGATTACAAGCAAAAAGCACAAGAGTATTTTGGAAACGGGTTTAACTGCGCACAATCGGTGCTCGCCCCTTTTGCCGAGGAGCTGGGGATTTCGGAGGAGCTTGCGCTCAAAGTCGCGTCCTCGTTTGGTGGCGGGGCAAGGTGCGGTCAGCTATGCGGCGCGGTTTCGGGCGCGCTGATGGCGCTTGGGCTTAAGCACGGGCATTACCATACGGGCGACATGGAAGAAAAGGCAAAGGCCGGTGCGCGTGCCATAGAGTTTAACAAGCGTTTTTGTGAGCGCAACGGCTCTGTAGTGTGCAAGGAGTTACTGGGCAACGATCCCTCTGTACCCGAACAGCATGAAATACTCAAGGAGCAGGGATTATTCCAAACCGTTTGCCCCAAACTAGTCTGTAACGCAACGGAGATTGTTGAAGAGATGATTTTTAAGGGAGAATGACTAATGGGTCTATTCGGTAAGAAAAAAGAACAGCCGGCAGCCTGCGGCTGTCAGGGCAAAAACGCAGAACAGGCAGCGGCGGGTACGCCAAAGGATGATGCACAATCAGCAGTCGTAAAAGTTTTGGGCTCTGGCTGTAAAAAGTGCAATGAGCTGGAGGCAAACGCAAGGCTTGCGCTCACACAGCTAGGCATGGAACCCGCCATCGAGCATGTGACCGATTTTGCGCAGATTGCCGCCTATGGCGTGATGACCACCCCCGCGCTGATTGTGAACAACAAGGTCGTGGCGTACGGCAGGGTGTTAAAAACCGACGAGATTGTGGCAATTCTACAAAAGGAAGTAAGCCAATAGGTGCTTAAAGATTAAATGGTCGGAGTATCTGTGGGCGGGGCGTTTGCCGCATTAGGGGATACTCAACGAAATCGCCTACAACTCGCTTATCACGCACAAAACAAAAACCCCACAAACCTGATGGTTGTGGGGTTTTCTAATGGTTGCGGAGGCAGGATTTGAACCTACGACCTTCGGGTTATGAGCCCGACGAGCTACCGGACTGCTCCACTCCGCGATATATTGTATGCGCTATCTCCAAACCTTAGAACCGTCTGCTGTTCAGAGTGCCCTATTATAATATCACAGGGGTTTTGTTATGTCAAGCACTTTTTAGAGAATCATTCTCAAAACCGATTGTGGGTGCTTCCTATTGCTTCTTTTTAAAGATAACTAGCTTGCTTAGGATGTAGTTAACGATGATGACAAGGATGTTGGACAGCACCTTAATTACCATGTCATTAAACCTCAGTATGTCCACAAACAGGTACATAATACCCATGTCAAGCGCGCCGGAAAACAGCCGCGCGCCCAAGAATAACATAAACTCCTTGAGTACCAAGGCGGCGGCGAGAGATTTGCTGTCAAACACAAATAGTTTATTGGTCACAAACGCAAACAGCACCGAAATAAGCCACGCAAGGGCGTTGGCGACCATAAAATCGACCGAAAACACGCTCGTTAGTAGCCAGTATGAACCGATGTTGATTAATGTGGTCAGTCCGCCGAAGACGAGGTAGAGTATCGTTTCGCGGTATTTTTGAAATAATGATAAGAGCTTGTCGTACAGATTGTGCATGGTTATGACCTTCCCTTTACAGCCCAAAGCGCCTAAAAGCGCCAAACGCCATGATTATAGCAGTGCGGTTTTGTCGCAGAAAATGTTGTAATCCGTCCCTTACCTGTGCTGCTGTACAGCCACTAGTTTTACCGTCCGCCAGCGGGACTGTATTATTCTAGCACATCATAAGGACAGAATAAACAAAAATACGAAAAAATTAGTTGGAAAATACGGTGGGATACGATATACTTATTTCATTACAAATAACATGGGCTACCACCTATGCTGTGCAAAACAACGACTAATTTATTGCATGCGTGGTAAAGTAATTCGTATAAACAACGGGAGGTACCGGGGTGTGAAACATATCTTTATCGTTAATCCCGTCGCGGGCAAAGGGCGGCACGTCGCACCGCTTACCGCACAGATCGAGGCGATCTGCAAGGAAAAAGGTGCGGATTATGAGATTTATCTCACAACCTGTGTGGGCGACGCAACCGAATATGTGAAAAAGCAAAGCGATACCGGCACAGAGCTGCGGTTTTATGCCTGCGGCGGTGATGGAACATTGGGCGAAGTGGCGCGGGGCGCTTACGGATACCCCAACGTTCAGGTCGCGGTTATCCCTTGTGGGTCGGGTAACGATTTTGTGCGTAGTTTCCCCGGTGTGCCGTTTCATGACATTGCAGCACAGCTTGCGGGGGATGCAAGAAGGATTGACCTGATTCAAACAAGTGGAGGGATGTGCATCAACCTATGCTCGGTCGGGTTTGACTCCGCCGTCGCCATGAGCATGTCGCGTTACAAAACACTGCCGTTTGTCACGGGCAGTATGGCGTATATCATCGCCATCGGGGAACGGCTTTTTAAACGCTTCTCCAGCGTGATGAAGATTACAGTGGACGACGAAACGATGCCCGAAGGCGAGTATGTTATTGGGGTATGCGGTAACGGACGTTGCTACGGCGGCGGCTTTGCGGCTGCACCCCGTGCTAGTCTGGAGGATGGGCTGCTTGAGATTGTGTTTGTAAAACGCATTTCACGTCTGCGGTTTTTTACGATGATTGGCAAGTATAAAAAGGGTCTGCATCTTGATGAGCCCGCCTTTGCGGATGTGATTACCTATCGGCG
This sequence comes from Bacillota bacterium, assembly GCA_023443315.1. Lineage (GTDB taxonomy): Bacteria > Bacillota > Clostridia > Oscillospirales > Ruminococcaceae > Acetanaerobacterium. Next base: position 22,170 of record JAEZVA010000057.1, read on the forward strand.
CGCCAAAGCCATTACCATTGTATCCCCCCATCCTGTGGTGGTCAACTACGATGGCGAGTGCGAGCTGACACACGGCATGCATGCAGAGATTATCCCCAAGGCGCTCCTGTTTTCGGTGCCGCTTGCGCACGAAAAGACACCGCAGGTCGCTCCCGCGCGCTCGATTCGAGTAAAGGGAATCGGCTAGATGTTGTAATATTATGTAAATCTAGGTCATTGGGAACAGCAAATTTATTCCCAATGACCTTAATATTTTTTAACATTTTGTTAAAAATAAGCGAGGGGGATAATCTCCCCTTGATTTTTGTGAAAAATAAGCTACAATAGAACTTGGTTAGCACTCAGAGCATTTGAGTGCTAAAATTAGCACACACCGCGTTCTGTGCCGATGCGGAAGTACATGCCGCGCGACAGAACCGCGGGAAAATACATTTTTTTGATTGGGAGGAATAGAGATGACTGTGAAACCTCTTGCCGACAGAGTGGTACTCAAGATGGTTGAGGCGGAAGAGACCACCAAAAGCGGAATCATCCTGACGGGCGCCGCCAAGGAGAAACCCCAGATTGCGGAGGTAATTGCCGTAGGGCCCGGCGGTCTTGTTGACGGAAAGGAAGTTACCATGTACGTGGTACCTGGCAACAAGGTGATTACCAGCAAGTATTCCGGCACCGAGGTGAAGGTTGACGGCGAAGAGTATGTAATCGTTCGTCAGTCCGACATTCTGGCGGTTGTGGAATAAGAAACAACATGTAACTCTATTAACTATAATAAGGGGGCATATGCCATGGCTAAGCAAATTGCATACGGCGAGGAAGCAAGAAAATCGTTGCAGATTGGTCTTGATAAGCTTGCTGATACCGTTAAAATCACACTGGGTCCCAAGGGACGCAACGTAGTGCTGGATAAAAAATTCGGTGCGCCGCTTATCACTAACGACGGCGTGACCATCGCAAAAGAGATTGAACTTGAGGATGCCTTTGAGAACATGGGCGCGCAGCTTGTTAAAGAGGTTGCCACCAAAACCAACGATGCTGCCGGCGACGGCACCACCACCGCCACCCTACTTGCGCAGGCGCTGGTACGTGAGGGCATGAAGAACGTTGCGGCGGGCGCAAACCCCATGGTGCTCAAAAAGGGCATTCAGAAGGCGGTTGACACTGCAGTCGAGAGCGTTATCGCAAACTCCAAGAAGGTGGGCAACAGCGAGGATATCGCACGTGTTGCCACTGTTTCTGCCGGAGATGAGTCGATTGGCAAGCTGATTGCCGACGCGATGGAGAAGGTAACCGCCGACGGCGTTATCACCATCGAAGAGAGCAAGACTGCCGAGACCTACAGCGAGGTTGTAGAGGGCATGCAGTTTGACCGCGGATACATCACCCCTTACATGGTGACCGACGCGGATAAGATGGAGGCAGTCATCGACGACGCCTACATCCTGATAACCGATAAGAAGCTCGCCTCCATTCAGGAGATTCTGCCCCTGCTTGAGCAGATTGTTCAGTCGGGCAAAAAGCTTGTAATCATTGCCGAGGATGTAGAGGGCGAGGCATTGTCCACCCTGATCGTCAACAAGCTGCGCGGTACCTTTACCTGCGTTGCGATTAAGGCACCCGGCTTTGGCGACAGAAGAAAAGAGATGCTGCGAGACATCGCCATCCTCACCGGCGGCGAGGTTATTAGCGACGAGCTCGGTCTTGACCTGAAAGAGGCGCAGGTAACCCAGCTTGGTCGTGCGCGTCAGGTTGTTGTACAGAAGGAAAACACCATCATCGTTGACGGCGCGGGCAGCAAGGACGACATCAAGGCACGCGTGAACCAGATTAAGGGACAGATTGAGATTACCACCTCCGACTTTGACCGTGAGAAGCTGCAGGAGCGTCTTGCCAAGCTTTCGGGCGGTGTTGCCGTTATCAAGGTGGGCGCCGCTACCGAGATCGAGATGAAGGAAAAGAAGATGCGCATCGAGGACGCGCTCTCCGCTACCAAGGCAGCGGTTGCCGAGGGTATTGTAGCGGGCGGCGGTATCGCACTCATCAATGCCATTCCCGCGGTGAAGAAGATCGTTGACGCCTGCGAGGGCGACGAGAAGACTGGTGCGAAGATCGTACTGCGCTCACTCGAAGAGCCGCTGCGCCAGATCGCTGAAAACGCAGGACTTGAGGGCTCTGTTATCGTGGATAAGGTACTAGCAGCAAACAAGCCCGGCTACGGCTTTGACGCATACAACGAGACCTACGGCGACATGATTGCAAGCGGCATCGTTGACCCGACCAAGGTAACCAGAAGCGCATTGCAGAACGCCGCGAGCGCTGCCGCAATGATTCTGACCACCGAGTCGCTGGTTGCCGACAAGCCCGAGGAACACCCCGCACCCGCTCCCAACCCTGGTATGGGCGGAATGTACTAATTTAGAACACAGGTTTTAGAGGATAGAATACAGAGATTGAGGGGCGCGCCATGTCGGTGCGCCCCTTTCCTTTGACCCCGCGTTCGTATTTTGTTCATTGTTTACAATGTAAAATGTGTTATAATATAGTCAATAACTGATAATCGCGTGCACTACATAATAAGGCTTTGTTGTTATTGTTTGGAATAATACGTGGTTGTGGTTATTATAATTGTTAGGTACTTGGTTTGTCGCTATTTCAGGGAACAGCGGCAGTAAGAAAGGGGTTTTTGCATCATGCTGGAATATGCTCCGCTTTGGTGGCTTATTGCAATTGTTTTGTTCTGCGTGGGCGAGGCAGCCACAGTACAGCTTATCTTTATTTGGTTTGGCGCGGGTTCGTTGCTATCGCTCATCGCCTCGTTGCTTGGTGTGCCCGTCCCGATTCAACTGATTATCTTTTTTGTAACCAGCGCGGCTTTGCTGCTTTTTACGCGTCCGTTTGCCAAAAAACTGCTGGGAGTGCGAAAAACCGCGACCAACGCCGATATGGTAGTGGGCAAAATCGGTCTTGTGCAGGAAACGGTGGATAATGTGCGCCAAACCGGAAGGGTGTACGTCAACGGTCTGTCGTGGGCGGCGCGCAGCGAAGAAGGCACGGAGCTTGCAGAGGGGCAGAAGGTTTTAGTTACACGCATCGAGGGCGTAAAGGTATACGTGCTGCCGACAAACGAATAGACCCCTTCCCCTGGGAGGAAAGACACCCGTGGGTAATATAAAATGTAAAATGCCGGATACCGGCGGAAATGGAGCGTGTTTATGGGACCTTATATCATTGGCGCACTGCTAATCCTGGTGTTTATTATTGCGGTGTCAAACATAAAGATTGTACCGCAGGCGACCGCATTTGTTGTGGAGCGTTTGGGCGCGTACAAATGTACATGGGAGACTGGTCTTCATTTTAAGGTTCCGTTCATTGATCGCGTAGCAAAGCGTGTCACCCTAAAGGAGCAGGTTGCAGACTTTAAGCCTCAGCCGGTTATTACCAAGGACAATGTAACAATGCAGATTGACACCGTGGTGTTCTTCTACATCACCGACCCGAAGCTGTATGCCTACGGTGTGGACAGACCGCTTGCGGCCATCGAACTGCTCTCGGCTACCACCCTGCGTAATATTATCGGTGATATGGAACTTGACGCGACCCTTTCTTCGCGCGATTCGATTAACACCAAAATTACCACAATTCTTGACATTGCCACTGATAAGTGGGGCATTAAGGTTACCCGTGTGGAGCTGAAAAACATTCTTCCGCCGCGTGAGATTCAAGACGCGATGGAGAAGCAGATGAAGGCGGAGCGTGAGCGTCGTCAATCGATCCTGCGCGCCGAGGGTGAAAAGCACAGCCAGATCCTTGTCGCCGAAGGCGAGCGCGAATCCGCGATCCTGCGTGCACAGGCGGAGAAAGAATCTGCCATCCTGCGCGCGGACGCGGTAAGAGAGCAAAAGATTCGTGAAGCACAGGGCGAAGCCCAGTCGATTATGATGGTGCAAACGGCGATGGCCGACAGTATTAAGCTGTTAAACGAGTCCGCTCCCTCCGACCGCATCCTTACCCTCAAGAGCTTCGAGGCGTTTATCAAGGCGTGTGACGGAAAGTCGACTAAGATCATCATCCCATCCGAGCTGCAGTCGCTGGGCGGTCTTGCCGCATCGGTAAAAGAGCTGATGAGTGACGCCAAAGAATAGCTAACTGCACAATCCCCGCGCAGACCAGTCTCTGTTTTTGGTGCAACGAAACGATTTTGCCGCCGCCGCTTGTTTTTATCACTGCAATAGATTAAACTATAACTCTAAGCTAGTTATTGTAATATTGTGGCGAGGCGGCACAAAGTCCGCATCACATATGTTTCGGAGGCTTGTGCGATATGAACCATATGGGCGTGTTCTGGCACAATAAAATCAGGTGTAGGGGTTGCAGTACGCACAGCGGCTGCAGAGTCCTTGGCACACCTGCATCCGAAAGCAGAAACACTGATGCTGCGCGCGCTTTCAAGTAACCATAGGCTATGGCGTAACACGCCATAGCCTATTTTTGTTTTATCAGTAAATAAACGGAAGGATGGGTTTAGCATGCAAACCAAAAGCAAAAAGGTAGCAGTCGTTATGGGCAGCGACAGCGACCTTGCAACGATGCAGGGAACCTTAAAAACACTGGATCGATTTGGGGTGGAGTACACCGTAAGGGTGATGAGCGCACATCGTACACCTGCCAGGGCGTGCGCGTTTGCACAGGACGCACGCAAAAACGGTTATGGGGTCATCATCGCGGCGGCGGGTAAGGCGGCGCACTTGGCGGGCGTTCTCGCCGCACACACCACACTGCCGGTTATCGGCGTTCCGATTAAGGCGTCGCTCGAGGGGCTTGACGCGCTGCTTTCCACCGTGCAGATGCCAAAAGGCGTGCCTGTGGCAACCGTAGCCATCGACGGCGCGGTGAATGCCGCCATTCTCGCGGTGCAGATGCTGGGCATCTATGACGCAGGGCTAGAGCAAAAGCTGGCGGAGGAAAAACAAGCGATGGAACAGGGCGTACTCGCGGCGGAACAGGCCGTGGAGGACAAGCTTAAGCTACGCTGAACCCGAACAGAATAGAAACGACAGGGATTCACGCCGAAAGGAACAATCCGTTTGGCATAAGAAAGGAAAGGGCAACAAACATGCAGAAGTTAAACCAGCTTTACGAGGGCAAGGCCAAAAAGGTATTCGCAACCGACGACGCACAGCTTTATATCGTGGACTACAAGGACGACGCGACCGCCTTTAACGGGCTAAAAAAGGGTACCATATTGGGCAAGGGCATTATCAACAATCGCGTGACCAACCACCTAATGAAGATGCTTGAGACAAAGGGCATCCCCACCCATCTTGTCAAAGAGCTTTCCGAGCGCGAGACGCTGGTGAAGAAGGTCTCGATTGTTCCGATTGAGGTGATTGTACGCAACATCGCGGCGGGCTCGCTCTCTAAGCGCCTTGGCATCGCCGAGGGAACCAAGCTTGCAAGCACGGTGCTCGAGTACTGCTACAAGGACGACGAACTGGGCGACCCGATGATTAACGACTACCACATCGCGGCGATGAAGCTTGCCACAAAGGACGAGCTTGAGGTCATTGCGGATTACTCCTTTAAGGTCAACGACATCCTTGCCGAGTACCTGAAGGATCTCGGCATTGAGCTAATCGACTTTAAATTGGAGTTTGGTCGCCTTGACGACGGAACCATCGTGCTCGCGGATGAGATAAGCCCCGACACCTGCCGCTTCTGGGACAGCAAGACGGGCGAAAAGCTGGATAAGGATCGCTTCCGCCGTGACCTTGGCGGGGTAGAGGACGCATATCAGGAGATTATGAAGCGGCTGCTCGGCGAATAAGTGGGTTTGGGAATACTTACTTTATCATGACGGCAGCGTGTTCCCCTTCCGGCGTGGGGAGAACAAAGCGCCGTGCCGGAGAAATGGCAGGTAGGACGAAATGTTTGATACCATAAAAGAAGAATGCGGTGTGTTTGGCATCTATTCCGAGCAGCGCGGACCAGTAGCCGCAAGTGCTTATTTTGCGCTATATGCGCTGCAGCACCGTGGGCAGGAAAGCTGCGGTATCGTTGTAAACGACGACGGTGTTATGCGCACCCACCGAGACATCGGGCTAGTGCCCGAGGTGTTTACGGCAGATGCACTGACTAAGCTTGGCGAGGGCAATATGGCGGTGGGTCATGTGCGGTACTCCACTACGGGGGGGCAGAGCAGAACCAACGCGCAGCCCCTTGTCATACAACACGTAAAGGGCAAGATGGTGCTTGCCCATAACGGGAACCTGGTGAACGCGGGTGCCCTGCGCGAGGAGCTTGAGATGGGCGGCGCTATCTTTCACAGCACCAACGACACCGAGGTCATCGCCTACATCATCACACAGGCGCGCATCAACACCCCCAGCATCGAGGCAGCGCTCGAGCAGGCGATGCACCGGATTAAGGGGGCGTATTCGCTGATTGTGATGTCGCCGCAAAAGCTGATAGCCGCGCGCGACCCAAACGGCTTTCGCCCGCTTTGCATGGGCAGACGCGGCTCGGATGTGGTGTTTGCGTCCGAAAGCTGTGCGCTGGATAGCTTAGGTGCCGAGTTTGTGCGTGACCTTGACCCCGGCGAGATTGTGGTGGTGGACAAAAAGAAGGGGCTGCGCAGCATCCGCACCCACTGCACAGAGGGTAACAAGGGCAACCTGTGCGTGTTTGAGTTTATCTACTTTGCGCGCCCCGATTCGGTGATAGAGGGCGCCTCGGTACACGGCGCACGTCTGCGCGCGGGCGCATACCTTGCGCTTGAACACCCCGTACAGGCGGATGTGGTGGTGGGCGTGCCCGATTCGGGGCTAGACGCTGCCATCGGCTACTCCCGTCAGTCGGGTATTCCCTACGGCATCGGGCTGATTAAAAACCGGTATGTCGGCAGAACCTTTATCCAGCCCTCGCAGGAGCAGCGCGAGGACGCGGTGCGCATTAAGCTCAACGTGCTAAAAGAAACGGTAAACGGCAAGCGCGTGGTGCTTGTGGATGACTCCATCGTCCGCGGTACAACCAGCGCGCGCATTGTGCATCTCATCCGCGAGGCGGGTGCAAGGGAGATTCACATGCGCATCTCAGCACCGCCCTTTATCAACCCCTGCTACTTCGGCACCGACATCGACAGCAAGGATAACCTGATTGCCTGCAAGATGACCGTGCCCGAAATAGCAGCGGAGATTGGTGTAGACTCTTTGGGCTTTATTAGTGTAGATAACGCAAAAAAGATAGCCGAAAGTGCGCGCTGCGGCTTCTGCACCGGCTGCTTTACCGGGGAGTACCCCGTCGAGCCGCCCAAGGACATCCGAAAGGATAAGTTCGAGCTGCGCATCGGCGAAAAAGGCGAGGCATCCGATTAAGGCAATAACAAAGGGCGGCGGTTTGACAGAAATGGCGAAACTGCGGAAAGGCGTGACAATAAATGAAAAGCTACAGCGAAAGCTATAAAGAGGCGGGGGTAGACGTAACCGCGGGCTACCGTGCCGTTGAGCTGATGAAGAATGCGGTGTCCTCCACCTTTACAAAAGGGGTGCTCTCTGGTCTGGGCGGGTTCGGCGGATTGTTTGAGCTCGACCTTACCGGCATTCAAAGGCCGGTGCTCGTGTCGGGAACCGACGGGGTGGGAACCAAGCTCAAGCTTGCGTTTTTGCTAGACAAGCACGACACCGTGGGCATAGACTGTGTTGCAATGTGCGTCAACGACATCGTGTGCGCGGGCGCAAAGCCGCTGGTGTTTTTGGATTATATCGCCCTTGGCAAAAACGTGCCTGAGCGGGTTGCCACCATTGTATCGGGCGTTGCCGAAGGCTGCCGTCAGGCAGGGTGCGCCCTTGTGGGCGGCGAAACCGCTGAGATGCCCGGGTTTTACGCCGCAGACGAGTACGACCTTGCGGGGTTTTCGGTGGGCGTTGTGGATAAATCGCGCATACTCGATAACACAAGCGTCCGCGAGGGGGATGTAATCCTTTCCCTTGCGTCGTCGGGTGTGCATTCCAACGGCTTTTCTTTGGTGCGCAAGGTGTTTGATGTGGAGAACAGCGACCTAAACCGCCACTACGCCGAGCTTGGCGCGACGCTGGGCGAAACACTGCTTACCCCCACCCGCATCTATGTCAAGGCGGTGCTCGCATTGGCTGAGCGGGTCAGTATCAAGAGCATTAGCCACATCACAGGCGGCGGCTTTTACGAGAACATTCCCCGCGCATTGCCCGATGGGCTAACTGCACGCATCGACAGGCAGAGCCTAACCGTACCGCCCATCTTTGAGCTGATTCAAAAGACCGGCGGCATTGACGAGCGCGATATGTTCAACACCTTTAACATGGGTACGGGCATGTGCATCCTAGTTGCCAAACAGGATGTAGACATGGCGATTACCGTACTTACAGAGGCGGGCGAAAGACCAGCTGTAATCGGCGAGGTTATTTCGGGTGACGAGGGCGTCGTCATTCGGTAAACAAAACGGCGGGGGAATAGACGATGGTACAGATAGCGGTACTGGTGTCGGGCTCAGGCACCAACCTGCAGGCGTTAATCGACCGGCAAGGCGACAACCTTTACGGCAATATCGCGCTTGTGGTATCCAGCAAGGCGGATGCCTTTGCACTGGAGCGCGCAAAGCGGCACGGCATTGCTACAGCGGTGGTGGAGCGCAAGGCGCATTCATCGCCACAGGCGTTTGATAGCGCCCTGCTTGCGGTACTTATGCAGCACGACATCTCGCTTGTGGTGCTAGCGGGTTTTTTGTGCATCCTTGGCAACGAGCTGGTAAGCGCCTACCGCGACCGCATTGTAAACGTGCACCCGTCGCTGATACCGTCCTTTTGTGGCGACGGCTTTTATGGTCTGCGGGTTCATAAGGCGGCACTCGATTACGGCGTTAAGGTAACGGGTGCCACCGTACATCTCGTAAACGAGATTACCGACGGCGGGCGCATCCTGCTGCAAAAGGCGGTGGAGATTTCGGACGACGACACCCCCGAGACGCTGCAGCGCCGTGTGATGGAGCAGGCGGAGTGGGATATTCTGCCCCGCGGTGTCGCCATGCTATGCCGTCAGATTTCGGGGCAAACGGGTTTGGAGTAAACGATAAAGGAGAAACAGCATGATACAGTCGGGTGAGGTGCTTCGTTTTGCGCAGGCGGCGGATATCAAAACGCTGATAAAGCTGCGCATCGAATTCTTGGATGAGGATTACGGCGGTCTAACACTTCAGCAAAAAGAGACGATAGCAGCACAGCTGGGGGACTATTTTATCCTGCATCTCGGGCGGGACTGCTTTGTCCCTTTGCTCGAGCTTGACGGTCGCGTGGTATCTACCGCGATGCTTGTGTTGTACGAAAGACCTGCAAACCCATCCTTTCCCACAGGCAAAACCGGCATGCTGTACAGCGTTTATACGCTGCCCGCGCATCGGCGCAAGGGGTATAGCACCCGTGTGCTGAAGTCGCTGATACAAAAGGCAAGGGAGCTGGGCGCTTCCTACATCGACCTTTCCGCCTCAAAGGACGGAAAGCCGCTGTACGAGCTGCTGGGCTTTACCGAGCCGCAGTCCCGCTATACCGAGATGCGGTTAAACCTGTTAGAGAAGGAAGGATGACAACGATGAAAGGCATCGATATTGCTAAGGAGCTTAGGTCCAACCCGTATCCAGGTAGGGGTATTTTAATCGGTAAAAGTGAGGACGGCATGCACGCCGTTATCGCCTACTTTATTATGGGACGCAGCGAGAACAGCCGCAACCGCGTGTTTGTGGAGTGTGATGGTGGGATACGCACCCAAGCGTTTGATGAGAGCAAGCTTTCTGACCCCTCGCTTATCATCTACGCGCCGGTGCGGGTGCTTAGTAACACCACCATCGTCACCAACGGCGACCAGACCGACACCGTCTACGAATACCTCCTGCGCGGTGCGGGCTTTGAAGACGCCCTACGCACCCGTACCTTTGAGCCGGACGCGCCGAACTTCACCCCCCGCATATCGGGGCTTGTTACCCGAACGGACGGGGATTTTGCGTACAAGCTGTCGATACTAAAAAGCGATGAGCACAACCCCGCATCCGCCGAGCGGTTTTTCTTTGAGTACCCCGAGCCGATGGCGGGCGAGGGACGTCTGATTCACACCTACCGCTGTGACGGCGACCCCATCCCGTCCTTTGAAGGCGAGCCAAAACGTGTGGCGCTCACAGGCGGCATCGACGAGCTGACCGCGCTTTTGTGGAAAAACCTAGACGAAAACAATAAGGTTTCGCTGTTTGTACGCACCATAGCGCTTGCTACTGGGGACGTACAGTCGCGCATCATCAATAAAAATCAATAATCGAAAGGCGGGATACACCGAATGTCTGCTACCCAGATGGAACTCAAATACGGCTGCAACCCAAACCAAAAGCCCGCGCGTATCTTTATTGACGACCAGACGGCGCTTCCTATCGAGGTGCTATGCGGAAGACCGGGATACATCAACCTGCTCGATGCCTTTAACGGCTGGCAACTTGTCAAAGAACTTAAGGCAGCGACGGGGCTACCCGCCGCGACTAGCTTTAAGCACGTTAGTCCCGCAGGTGCCGCGGTGGGCGTCCCCCTTGACGGCCTGCTACGCAAGATCTATTTTGTGGACGACATCCAGCTTTCGCCGCTTGCCGCCGCCTATGCCCGCGCTAGGGGCGCCGACCGCATGTCGTCGTTTGGCGATTTTATCGCGCTTTCCGACTGTTGCGACGTACCCACCGCCCGACTGATAGCAAAAGAGGTGTCAGACGGCGTCATCGCACCCGGGTACGAGCCCGAGGCACTAGAGATATTAAAAGCCAAACGCAAGGGCAGCTACAACATTGTGCAGATTGACCCCGAATACATCCCCCAGCCCCTTGAGCGCAAGCAGGTGTACGGCATTACCTTTGAACAGGGTAGAAACGAGCTTGTGATAGACGATGCGCTGCTAAGCACCATCGTCACCGAGAACAAGACTCTGCCCGACAGCGCAAAGCGCGACCTAATTATCGCGCTGATTACGCTGAAGTACACCCAGTCAAATTCGGTGTGCTACGCCTATGACGGTCAGGCCATCGGCATTGGCGCGGGTCAGCAGTCGCGCATCCACTGCACCCGTCTTGCGGGCAGTAAGGCGGATAACTGGTTCTTGCGCCAGCACCCGAAGGTGCTTGGTCTAAGCTTTAAGCAAGGGCTTGGGCGCGCCGACCGCGACAACGCCATCGACGTGTATATCTCGGAGGAGTGCGACGACGTGCTGGCGGAGGGAAGATGGCAGGGCGTATTTGCCCAAAGACCAGAGCGGCTTACATTAGACGAAAAGCGCGAGTGGCTAAATGGCATGACGGGTGTAGCCCTTGGCAGTGACGCGTTCTTTCCGTTTGGAGATAACATCGAGCGCGCGCACAAAAGCGGCGTGAGCTACATCGCACAGCCCGGCGGCTCCATCCGCGACGACAACGTCATCGAGGTGTGTAACCGCTACGGCATCGTGATGGCGTTTACGGGTATTCGGCTGTTTCACCATTAACCGCTGTTACGCGGCGCACCGTTTTGGGGCGCTGTTTTGGAAAGGATTTGACAAAAGCTATGAATGTACTCGTGATTGGCGGCGGCGGCAGGGAGCACGCCGTCATCAGCAAGCTTCGTGGGAACCCGCGCATCAAGCGCCTGTACTGCACGCCGGGCAACGGCGGCATTAGCGCGAATGCCGAGTGTGTGAACATCAAGGCAACCGACATCGAAATGACCGCGGCGTTTGCGCAGCAGCATGAGATTGATTTTGCGGTGGTTACCCCCGACGACCCGCTGGTGTTGGGTATGACCGACGTGCTGGAGGGCTTAGGCATCAAATGCTTTGGTCCGTCCAAAAAGGCGGCGCAGCTTGAAGGCAGCAAGATATTCTCTAAGAATCTGATGAAGAAGTACGGCATTCCCACCGCCGCGTACGAGGTGTTTGAACGCTCGGAGGACGCCATCGCCTATGTTCGTACGCAGGGCAATTTCCCCATCGTCATTAAGGCGGATGGGCTTGCACTGGGCAAGGGCGTAATTATCGCCGAGAACCTTACAGAGGCGGAGTGCGCAATTACCGAGATGATTGATGGCGGGCGGTTTGGGGAGAGCGGCAGCCGCGTGGTGATAGAGGAGTTTTTGCACGGTCCCGAGGTCACCGTGCTTGCGTTTGCCGACGGCAAAACCGTAAAGCCCATGGTTTCATCCATGGATCACAAGCGGGTATACGACGGCAACGAGGGACCCAACACGGGCGGTATGGGCACGATTGCCCCCAACCCCCATTATACGCAGGAGATTGAAACGGTGTGCATGGACACCATCTTTTTGCCAACCATCCGCGCCATGCAGAGCGAGGGCGCGCCCTTTAAGGGGTGCTTGTACTTCGGGCTTATACTCACGCCCAAAGGGCCGTATGTCATCGAGTACAACTGCCGCTTCGGCGACCCCGAGACACAGGTGGTGCTGCCGCTATTAAAAACCGACCTGCTTACCGTGTTTGAGGCGGTGGCGGACGAGCGGCTTGACGAGATCGACATCGAGTGGGAGAAGGGCTCGGCGGCGTGCGTTGTGATGGCGTCGGGCGGCTACCCCCAAGGCTACGAAACGGGCAAACAGATTACGGGCATCGAGGATGCCGAGCAGCTGCGCGGCGTAACCGTCTTTCACGCGGGTACCCGCTATGATGACGGGCGTTATTATACCGCGGGCGGGCGCGTGCTTGGTGTTACCGCCAAGGCAAGGAGCCTTTCCTTGGCACTTACCAATGCGTACGAGGCGGTAGATTTAATTCATTTTGAGGGTGCGCACCACCGCACCGACATCGGCAGGTATTAATAGGACGGTACAACATCCTGTTACCGCCAAAAGGATAAAATGATAATGTGCCATGGATTGCCCTCGCGTTTGGGGCGGTATCCATGGCACATTGTTTTTTGCTATCCATTTTCAATAGTATCAGTACGCAAGCGTTACTTTTTCAGGGAGAGATAATCCTCCAAGGTAATGGCATACACCGTCGTGATGCCGTTTACTTCGTCGGGCAGTTCTGCTAGTAGCTTCATGTCGTTTTTCTGCGCCACTTTTTGAGAGGCAAGGTTTGTGTATTTCATATAGGAATAAACCTTACTAAGCCCGAGCGTATCAAACGCGTAGTTTCTACATGCTCGAGCCGCTTCGGTCGCATAGCCTTTTCCTGTGTGGGCCTTGTTAATATGGTAGCCTATCTCGGGCTCTAAGCTGCCGTTTATGTTCTGCATCGTAATCCCGCAATCGCCGATAAATAGGTTCGTTTCTTTTCGTACCGCCGCCCACAGCCCAAAGCCGTAGGTCTTATAGTTTTCAAGGTTCCACGCAATCCATCCTGTTGTTTTTTCTCTGGTAAACGGCTGGGGGTAGTGCTGCATCGACACGGGGTCGGAGAGTATCTCGTACAAAGCATCCACATCGTTCATCGTCAGTTCTCGCAGAATAAGTCTATCGGTTTCTAGCTTCATGCAATCCCCTTCTTTTACGCGTTCATTCCGGCAATACGGTTCGATGCAGCCGCAATATCATCCCATATTCGTTACGCCATTATGCCACACACAATGCAGATAAGCAAGTGTTATGCCGAATTGTTGTAGAAAAAAGGCATTTTAGACCGCAAGCAGGGCGGGCATGCCTCGTTGTCGGCACGGGCAAAACGCCCTGAAACACGAAAGGTGTATGACTTGAGTAAATGCTCCCATAATAAGGCTAGAGAGTTTAACCGTATTGCGGGGTGTTTATTTGAATGAGTTTACGATGACAGGGGCGCAAAAACGCGCGCTGACCCTGTTTTGCGCAATAATTATTGGCTTTTCCGCTCTGTTTTTGCGCATCTTTTTGGTCTCGACGGGCGACGAGTTGCAGGCGGTGGCAAAGAACCAAAGCTCGTATACCTTAACCCTTGACCAAAGCCGTGGCATGATATACGACTGTATGTTTCAGCCGCTTGTGTGCAACACCGACGGCTATGTGCTATCCGTGCTGCCCGGTGATGAGGCGGCTGATGCGCTTGTAAAGGCAGTGCCCTTTGCAGAGAGGGAGAACGTGCTTAAACTCATTGAAGGTGGCAGACCGTTTTTATACCAAACTAAGTCTCCGTACATTGACGCGCAGGGCATCAGCGTGTTTACCGTCAAACAGCGGTATGGGGAGAATCAGCTTGCCGCCCACGTCATCGGTCATCTGGATGGCGAGGGGGTTGGGGTGTACGGCATTGAGCGGGCATACGACGCGCTACTTGCGGCAAACAGCGGCAGGATGACGGTTACCTATGCCGTGGATGCGCTGCGCCGTCCGATTGCAAATAGTTCGCCCGAGATCTCGCGCGAGAACTACCACAACCGCGAGGGCGTGGTGCTTACTATCGACGCCGAGATGCAGCAGATAGCCGAGGAAGAGGGCGCGCGCTTAATTGAAAAGGGCGCTGTCGTAGTCATGGAGGCGGCGACGGGCAAGCTGCGCGCCGTGGCGTCCTTTCCCTCCTTCGACCCTGCCAATGTTGCCGCAAGCTTAAACGACCCAAACTCCCCGCTTATAAACCGCTGTTATGCGGCGTATAATGTGGGCTCTACCTTTAAGCTGTGCGGGGTCTCCGCCGCGCTGGAAGCGGGTGTGGCCAAAGACTTTACCTATACCTGCACCGGCAGCACCGAGGTAAACGGGCTACGGTACTATTGCCACAATCGGGCGGGGCATGGGGAGCTGAATCTCGACCAAGCCATGCAGCACTCCTGCAACCCGTACTTTATTAACCTTGCGCTGGAAACGGGCTACGACAAGCTGTACGAGATGGCGGTGCGGTTTGGCTTTGGCAAGGCAAACAACTTAACAGAGGTGACACGCACTGCGGCGGGCACACTGCCTACCATGCAGAGCCTGCGCAACAACGCAGTGCTTGCCAACTTCTCATTCGGGCAGGGCGAGCTTACCGCCACCCCCATACAGATAGCGCGTATGATTGCCGTGTTTGCAAATGGCGGAACTTTGGTTACCCCCACGCTGGTGGAGGGGATATCGGACGAAACGGGAACAGCGATTGCCTCCCCCTACGAGCCTGCGGGCTCGTACCGTATGCTGTCTAGCACAAACGCCGACATCGTCAGGCAGCTCATGGTAAACGTGGTGAACACCGGAAGCGGCAAGCAGGCTAGACCTGTAGAGAATGGCGCAGGCGGCAAGACCGGCTCGGCGCAGACGGGTATATACGATGAACAAGGCAATGAGATTGTGCACGCGTGGTTTTCAGGCTTCTTCCCCGCCGAGGAGCCGAAGTATGTCATTGTCGTGCTCAACGAGGGCAAAGACTCGGGCGGCGACTGGTCGGCGCCTGTATTTCGCGAGATTGCCGACCGCATACACAACTTAGAAAAGCGTAGGGCACAACAGTAAAAATTGTTTAAAATTCTTAAACAATATCTTTAATAATTTCTTAAAAAAGGGTGTTGCATTTCGCCCCCCTGCATGCTATAATCGCAATTGTTCGGTTTTTTAGACCGGGCGGAGCTACAGGCAAAGAAACACTTGACCAAACTTACCGCGATAAATCGGGGTAAGGGAAAAAGGCCGCGGACAGCTGGTCGAATGCCGGTTGGCAACTTTGTTGCCTTATTGATTGAGCACTATGCTCTAAATTTTATAAGTCGGGTGACGGAAACACGGTTCGCGTCACATTTCACTTGTGAGACAATCAATAAGAGTGGTAAAAGTAGAGTAGTTCTTGCTATATAGACTCTGAATGAAGTAAACACATTATGCAATAAACAAGGCGATATCACTTCGCCTATAAATAAAACATAGTGTAATTCTGCTCAAGTGGAACGGTGACGAGACGTCACTTTATTCTGCTTGAGTTTTTTTGTTTTTATTGTCTAATACTAATTCGGAAGAGGGATGATGCATGGTGGAAAACAAGCTGAAGCTTTATGGTTTTAATAACCTCACGAAATCATTGAGCTTTAATATCTATGACGTATGCTACGCAAAGAGCGAGAGGGAACAGCGTGATTATATCGCTTATGTCGACGAGCAGTACAATTCGGAGCGTCTGACGAGTATTCTAAGTCACCTTACCGAGATGATTGGTGCACAGGTACTTAACATCTCGCGGCAGGACTACGACCCTCAAGGTGCAAGCGTCACCTTTTTGATTGCCGAGGGCAAAACCGTCTCGCCCCCCGCTACCGATACGGTGGTTGCGCACCTTGATAAAAGCCATGTGACGGTGCACACCTTCCCCGAGTTTCATCCCGACACCTCAATTGCTACCTTTCGCGTGGACATCGACGTCGCCACCTGCGGCGAGATTACCCCGCTTTCTACCCTTGACTATCTAATAGGCAGCTTTGACTCCGATATCATCACAATGGACTACCGCGTGCGCGGCTTTACCCGTGATATGGGGGGCAAAAAGCTGTTTTTAGACCATTACATCTCCTCTATTCAGGACTACATCGACGCAAAAACCTTAGAACGCTACGACGCCATTGACATTAACGTGTATCAGGCAAACCTGTTTCACACCAAGATGCTGATTAAGGATGTCGACCTGAAGAACTACCTGTTTAATACCGATGTATATGAGCTGCCGCCAAAAACACGCCTTGCCATAACCAACAGCCTGCGGCAGGAGATGATAGAAATCTACAGCGAAATGAGCATCTATTCCAAAAGATAAGCGCGAATGATGCAATAATAGCGCGGTATTATACGATGTGTAGATGAAATGAGAGAATTAAGCATAACGTTTTGGCAGACTTATAATACGGAACTTTATGTCGAACCCCATCAATCTGTGGGTATTGATTACGCGAAAAAAGTGTCTATCTTTGTAATCACAATAACACAACGCATATCGCGACATTATCTACGGCAAACAACCTCGAATTAGTAATACGCTTATCTAAATATACTTTATGTAACGGAAACTTGTAGTATTTGTTCTTTTGACGCAAGGGGGTAACGCTATGAATTGGCACAACCAAAGTAATGCACCCATTGCGCAGGCGCTTGCCACCCTGCGCACCAACCGCGTGGTTCCGTTTGATGTGCCCGGGCATAAGCGGGGCAGGGGCAACCGCGAGCTCACCGACTTCTTAGGGGAGCGGTGCATGTCGGTAGATGTAAATTCGATGAAGCCGCTCGACAACCTGTGCCACCCTGTTTCGGTTATCCGCGAGGCGGAACAGCTTGCCGCCGATGCCTTTGGCGCGGCGCACGCCTTCTTTATGGTGGGGGGTACGACCTCGGCGGTTCAGGCGATGGTGCTAACCGCCTGCGGTGCGGGCGATAAGATTATACTGCCGCGCAACGTGCACCGCAGCGTAATCAACGCGCTGGTGCTGTGCGGCGCAACGCCGGTATACGTCAACCCCCATACCGACGACCGTCTTGGCATTGCGCTTGGCATGTCGGTGGCGGAGGTGCAGGATGCGATTGCCGCAAACCCCGACGCAAAGGCGGTGCTGGTGAACAACCCAACCTACTACGGCGTGTGCTCCAACCTGCGCGCCATTACCGAGCTTGCCCATAACAACGGCATGCTGATGCTGTGCGACGAGGCACACGGTACCCACCTGTATTTTGGCGCCGACCTGCCCCTGTCGGGCATGGCGGCGGGGGCGGACTTTGCGTCGGTCAGCATGCACAAGTCGGGCGGCTCGCTTACGCAAAGCTCGCTTCTACTAACGGGCGAAGGGGTAAACCACGACCATGTGCGCCAGATAATTAACCTTACCCAGACTACAAGCGGTTCGTACCTGCTGCTGGCAAGCCTTGATATCTCGCGCAAAAACCTTGCCTTAAACGGGAAAACAATCTTTGCGCAGGTGGCCCAGATGGCACAGTATGCGCGAGAAGAGATTAACGCAATCGGCGACTACTACGCGTTTTCACGCGAGCGGGTAAACGGCGACACCGTGTTTGATTTTGACCACACCAAGCTTTCGGTGCACACGCTGGACACCGGGCTTGCGGGCATCGAGGTGTACGATATCCTGCGCGACCAGTACGATATCCAGATTGAGTTCGGCGACCTTGCAAACATTCTAGCCTACCTTTCGGTGGGCGACCGCCCACGCGATCTGGAACGGCTGGTGGGGGCGCTGGGCGAGATTCGCAGGCGGTTTAAAAAGAGCCGTATGGGCATGATGACGCAGGAGTATGTCGCGCCTGTTGTAGCCGAAACACCCCAAACCGCGTTTTATGCGCCGAAGGTTACCCTGCCCCTTGCACACAGCGCGGGGCAGATAAGCGGCGAGTTTATCATGAGCTACCCGCCGGGCATCCCGATACTCGCCCCAGGTGAGCGGATAACCGACGCCGTCATTGCGCACATCCGCTACGCAAAGGAGCGCGGCTGCTTTTTAACCGGCACCGAGGATCTGGACGTAGAGAACATCAACGTACTAAAGGGGAGGGTATAGGCATGGAGCTGTGGTTTACCGAAAAGCATACCCCAAACGTTCGGCTGTCCGTTCGGGCAGATCGCCAGCTTGCGAGTGTGCAGAGCGACTTTCAGCGCATCGATGTATTTGAGTCGCCGGAGTTCGGGCGGTTTTTGACGCTCGATGGGTTTATGATGCTCACCGAAAAGGACGAGTTCATCTACCACGAGATGATTGTGCATGTGCCCATGGCGGTGCACCCAAGCCCAAAAAAGGTATTGCTGATCGGCGCGGGCGACGGCGGTGCCGCGCGGGAGCTGTGCCGTTACGAGAGTGTAGAGCACATAGACCTTGTTGAGATTGACGAGGAGGTGGTGCGCATCTGCAAGCAGTACCTGCCGTTTACGGCGTGCTCGTTTGACGATACGCGCATCCATGTTCATTACGAGGACGGGCTGAAGTTCGTGCGCCGCCATGAGGACGAGTACGACCTGATTATCGTCGATTCCACCGACCCGTTCGGTCCCGGAGAGGGGCTGTTTGCCGCCGAGTTTTACGGCAGCTGCTACAAGGCGCTGAAGGGCGACGGCATTATGGTCAACCAGCACGAAAGCCCGTTTTACGACTCGGACGCCTCGGAGGTTCGGCGCGCGCACAAGCGCATCTTTGACGCGTTTCCGTTGTGCAGGGTATACCAAGCGCACATCCCCACCTATCCGTCGGGGCATTGGCTGTTTGGGTTCGCCTCAAAGCGCTACCACCCCGTGCGCGATTTGGATGACGCGCGGTGGAACGCATTGGGGATACAAACTAGGTACTACAACACCAATCTGCACAAGGGGTGCTTTGCGCTGCCAAACTATGTAGAGGAGCTGCTAAAGTATGCGGAAGCTGAATATTGAGACCTTCCTCGGCTGTGACACGCCGTTTGAGGACGCCGATGTTGTGCTGTTTGGCGCGCCCTACGACAGCACCACCTCCTACCGCCCCGGCGCGCGCTTCGGCAGCCGCGCCATCCGCTCGGAGTCGTACGGCATTGAGACTTACAGCCCTTACCAAGACAAAGACCTTGAACAGCTTTCGGTCTCTGACATCGGCGACCTAGAGCTTAGCATGGGTGCGCCGGAGCAGATGCTCGCCGAGATTGAGGCGTGTACAGGCGAACTGCTTGACAGCTGCAAGCTGCCCGTAATGCTGGGCGGCGAGCATCTTGTCACACTCGGTGCGGTGCGCGCTGCGGCAAAGCGCTATCCCGACCTGTGCATCCTACACCTTGATGCCCATGCCGACCTACGCGACGACTATCTAGGGCAGAGATTATCTCACGCCTCGGTGATGCGCCGCGCGTGGGAGCTTGTGGGCGACGGGCGCATCTTTCAGTTTGGAATACGGTCGGGCGACAAAAGCGAGTTTACATGGGCGCCCGGTCGCGTTGCGATGCACCGCTTTGACCTTGACGGCATTACCGAATGCATTGCGTCCCTTGCGGGCAGACCCGTGTACATCACCATCGACCTCGATGTGCTCGACCCGTCCATCTTTCCCGGCACGGGCACGCCCGAGGCGGGTGGCGTGGGATTTTTGTCGCTGTTGCAGGCAATCCTATCAATGGGCGCGCTTACGACGGTGGGGTGCGATATCACCGAGCTGTGCCCAACGTATGACCTGAGCGGGGTCTCTACTGCGGTCGCGTGCAAGCTGCTGCGCGAGCTGCTGCTTTCTGTTGCGAAAAGATAGACCAAATAGTGTAACGGCACACACCTTTACACTATTTGTATGAAATAACAGACCCCAAACCGGGGTGCTGTGATGACGAAAGGATAAGGATACGACGATGGGAAAAGTGCTGATTATCGGATGCGGCGGCGTTGCGAGCGTTGCCATACACAAATGCTGCCAGAACAGCGAGGTGTTTGAGGAGATCTGTATCGCAAGCCGCACTAAAAGCAAGTGCGACGCGCTCAAGGAGATTCTCGACAAACAGTACGGAACAAGCAAGATAACCACCGCGCAGGTGGATGCGGACGACACCAAGCAAGTGGTCGCGCTCATTGAGCACACGCGCCCCGATGTGGTGCTTAACCTTGCGCTGCCTTATCAGGATTTATCCATTATGGAGGCGTGCCTAGCAACCAAAACACACTACGTAGACACCGCAAACTACGAGCCGCCCGAGACCGCGAAGTTTGAATACTCGTGGCAGTGGGCGTACCACGAGCGTTTTGAACAGGCGGGCATCACCGCGGTGCTGGGCAGCGGGTTTGACCCCGGTGTAACGGGCGTGTTTTCGGCCTATGCACAAAAACACCACTTTGACGAGATTCATACCATCGACATCCTCGACGCAAACGCGGGCGACCACGGCTACCCGTTTGCCACCAACTTCAACCCCGAGATCAACATCCGCGAGGTAACCGCAAAGGGCAGCTACTGGGAAAACGGCAAGTGGGTAGAGACCGAGCCAATGGAGATTAAGCGGGTGTACAACTTCCCCGAAATTGGCGAAAAGGATATGTACCTGCTCCACCACGAAGAGCTGGAAAGCCTGGCGGAGAACATCAAGGGCATCAAACGCATCCGCTTCTTTATGACATTCGGGCAGAGCTACCTAACCCACCTCAAATGCCTTGAGAACGTGGGTATGACCTCCATAGAGCCGATAGAGTTTGAGGGTAAGCAGATCATTCCGCTGCAGTTTTTAAAGGCGGTGCTGCCCGACCCCGCGTCGCTGGGACCGCGCACAAAGGGCAAAACCAACATCGGTTGTATCTTTCGCGGCGTAAAGGACGGCAAGGAGAAGGACTACTACCTGTACAACGTGTGCGACCATGAGGAGTGCTACCGCGAGGTGGGTTCGCAGGCTATTTCATACACCACCGGCGTACCCGCAATGATCGGTGCGATGCTGGTGATGAACGGCACATGGCAAAAACCCGGGGTATACAATGTCGAGGAGTTTGATCCCGACCCGTTTATGGATGCGCTGAACAAATGGGGTCTGCCGTGGCAGGAGAGCTATACCCCTGAGCTGGTGGATTAGTCGATGGGGGTTTCTTTTGATATCACAAAGCTGACTACCCCGTGCTATGTGGTGGACAAGGCGCTACTAGAGCAAAATCTAGCCCGCCTGCGCCACGTGGCGGATAATACGGGCTGCCGCATTCTGCTTGCGCAGAAGGCGTTTTCTATGTTCTATTTCTACCCGCTCATCGGGCAGTACCTGCACGGTACCACCGCAAGCGGGGTGTTCGAGGCGCGCCTTGGCAAAGAAGAGATGGGCGGCGAGACACACATCTTCTCGCCCGCCTACACCATGCGCGAGTTTCTTGAAGCGGCGCAGCTTTGCGACCACATGGTGTTTAACTCCTTTGGTCAGTGGCAGAACGTTCAGGAACACGCGCTGCGACTAAAGCACGAGCAGGGCAAAAGCTTTGGTATACGCATTAACCCCGAGTGCTCGACCCAAAACCACGGCATCTACGACCCGTGCGCCGCCCATTCGCGCCTTGGCGTTACCCGCGAAAGCTTCCGCGAGGATCTGCTCGACGGCATTGACGGGCTGCATTTTCACACCTTGTGCGAGCAAAACGCCGACGCGTTGCAGACCACCCTTGCGGCGGTAGAGCAGCGATTTGGCGAATTCTTGGGCAGGATGAAGTGGGTAAACTTCGGCGGCGGGCACCACATCACCCGCAAGGACTACGACGTGGAGCTGCTGGAGCAGGTGATTATCCGGTTTTCGCAAAAATACGATGCGCAGGTGTACCTTGAGCCGGGGGAGGCGGTCGCGCTGAATACGGGCTTTTTGGTCACCGAGGTCATCGACATCATGCACAACGGCATGGATATCGCCATCCTCGATACCTCCGCCGCCTGCCATATGCCCGACGTGCTGGAGATGCCCTACCGCCCCGAGATTATTGGCGCTGCGTTGCCCGGTGAGAAGCAGTACACCTATCGGTTGGGGGGACCCACTTGCCTTGCGGGGGACGTGATAGGCGACTACTCGTTTGACGCTCCGTTGCACATCGGCGACCGGCTGATTTTGTGCGATATGGCGCACTACTCGATGGTGAAAAGCAACACCTTTAACGGCATGCCGCTGCCCGCAATCTATGCGGCGGAAAACGGCGAAACGGTGCTGGTAAAGCGCTTTGGCTACGAGGATTTTAAAGGGCGGCTGTCCTGACGAAAAGCGGCAGGGGGATGTCCCATTCCGATTGACAATTCCCCCCTACCGCTATATAATAAGTGATATAATAACGGTATTATGGTTACGACGGGGAAGACCTTGGCTTGTACTACGCCGAACAGAGAGCAAAACAGTGTGCCGCGTGCATGCTGCTGAAAGTTTTGCCGGCGATTGCGCTTGGTCTGCCGCCCCTGAGCCCCGCGGGATGACCGCGGCGCAGCCGCTGCGTTACGGCGGACACGAGTGGCAGGGGTTTATTCCTCTGCAAACAGGGTGGTACCACGGAAAGAAAGCTTTCGTCCCGGTTATGGGGTGGAGGCTTTTTATATTTTTTATACTTACACAAAATACCAATATTGCAGCCCCTAGGTAAGCAAAAGACTACAAACGTTTTGGAGGAATCACACATCATGCAATGGCAAGGATTAAACCAGCTGCGCGAGTCGTTTTTGTCCTTTTTTGAGAGCAAGAACCACACCCGCATGCCCAGCGCATCCCTTGTTCCAAGTAATGACAAGAGCCTGCTGCTCATCAACTCCGGCATGGCGCCGCTCAAAAAATACTTTTTGGGGCAGGAGACGCCGCCCAACAAGCGCGTGACCACCTGCCAAAAGTGCATCCGCACGCCCGATATCGAGCGCGTGGGCAAGACGGCGCGCCACGGCACCTACTTTGAGATGCTGGGCAACTTCTCGTTTGGCGATTACTTTAAAAACGAGGCAACCGCTTGGGCTTGGGAGTTCTTCACCAAGGTGCTTGAGATTCCCGCCGATAAGCTGTACTGCTCGGTTTATGAAGAGGACGACGAGGCATACGACATCTGGACGAAGGTGATTGGCGTACCCGAAAGCCATATGAAACGCCTTGGCAAGGCGGATAACTTCTGGGAGCACGGCACCGGTCCCTGCGGCCCCTGCTCGGAGATCTACTTTGACCGCGGACCTGAAAAGGGATGCGGCAGCCCCGACTGTGCGGTGGGCTGTGACTGCGACCGCTTCGTTGAGGTGTGGAACCTGGTGTTCACCCAGTTCGACAGCGACGGTAAGGGAACCTACACCCCCCTTGAGCACCCAAACATCGACACCGGCATGGGGCTAGAGCGCCTTGCCTGCGTACTACAGGGGGTAGACAACCTGTTTGAGGTTGACACCGTGCAGAATATCATGAAGCACGTCAGCGACATCGCACATGTGCGTTACGGCGAGAACATTAAAACCGATATTTCGCTGCGCGTGATTACCGACCACATCCGCAGCACAACCTTTATGGTGGGTGACGGCGTAATCCCCTCAAACGAGGGACGCGGCTATGTTCTGCGCCGCCTTCTGCGCCGCGCAGCGCGTCACGGCAGGCTGATTGGCATCACCGAGCCGTTCCTGTACACGGTATGCGATACCGTAATAAACGAAAACAAGTGCGCCTACCCCGAGCTTGCGGAAAAGGCGGACTATATCAAAAAGCACATCCGTGTGGAGGAGGAGCGCTTTGCGCGTACCATCGACCAGGGCATGGAGCTTTTGGGTGAGCTGGTGCAGGGGGCAGTCAAAAATGGCAGCACCGTGTTTGATGGCGCCGAGGCATTTCGCCTGTACGACACCTTTGGCTTCCCCATCGACCTCACCCGCGAGATTGTGGAAGAGAACGGGCTGACGGTTGACGAAGCGGCGTTTGAGCGCCTGATGAACGAGCAGAAGCAACGCGCACGGGAGGACCGCAAAAAGTCGGGCGGCGTTGCGTGGGAAAGCGACGCACTAGGCGAGCTAACCCTGCCCGAGACGGTGTTTGTTGGATATACCGAGTACTCGGCACAGGCAAAAATACTTGCCATTGTAAAGAACAACGAGCTTGCGGGCAGCGCCGACAAGGGTGACGAGGTGCTCGTGGTGCTCGACAGGTCCCCGTTCTACGCCGAAAGCGGCGGACAGGTGGCAGACACTGGCATCATCTGCAAGGATGGCGCGCGCCTAGCGGTAAGCGGCTGCAAAAAGACCGCCGCGGGGCAGTACCTGCACTCGGCAGTGGTAGAGCAGGGCGCGTTTTCTACCGATGATACGGTCACCGCCGAGATCGATGTGCTGCGCCGCCGCAGCATCATGCGCAACCACACCTCCGCGCACCTGTTACAGGCGGCGCTGCGCAGTGTGCTTGGCGACCATGTGCATCAGGCGGGCTCGCTGGTTACCCCCGACCGCGTGCGGTTTGACTTTTCGCACTTCGGTGCGATGACCGCCGAGGAGATTACCGCCACCGAGCGTCTGGTTAACGAAAAGATACTCGAGGCACTGCCCGTGCTCACCGAGGAGATGGCGCTGGACCAGGCAAAGCAACGCGGGGCTACCGCGCTGTTTGGTGAAAAGTACGGCGACCGCGTGCGCGTTGTGGAGGCACAGGGCTTCTCCACCGAGTTCTGCGGGGGAACCCATGTGGACAACACGGCGAAGCTCGGCTTGTTTAAGATTATCTCCGAGGCGTCGGTAGCCGCCGGCGTGCGCCGCATCGAGGGCACAACGGGCGACGGCGTGCTTGCGCTGTTTGACGAATTAAACGGCACGCTAAATGCGGTTGCCGCAAACCTCAAGGCGGCGTCGGTGTCCGAGCTAGTCACCCGCGCGTCGTCGGTTATGGGCGAGCTGCGCGAAAAGGATAAGGAACTCGAAGCGATGGGCGCACGGCTTGCGGGCACGCAGCTGGAGGGCATTGCCCAGAACGCCTGCAACATCTGCGGCGTAAACCTGATTACCGCCGAGCTGACCGACACAAAGGTTGACACTCTGCGCGCGTTGTGTGATAAAATAAAGGAAAAAGACGCAAACACCGTTGCCGTAATCGCCAATGTGATTGACGGCAAGGGCAGCCTGATGGTTGCGCTGGGCAGCGAAGCAGTCCAAAAGGGGCTAAACGCGGGCAAGCTAATCAAGGAGATAGCCGCCATAGCGGGCGGTTCGGGCGGCGGACGCCCCGACAGCGCAATGGCGGGCGTAAAGGACAATGCAAAGCTTGCCGAGGCACTGAGTGCTGCGGCAGACATCTTGAAAAACGCGCTCGGCGAGTAGCCTTTTCTATCAAAATTACAAGGGAGTGTAGACGCTATGGATTGCATTTTTTGCAGGATTGCGGCGGGCGAAATTCCGTCAAACAAGCTGTATGAGGATGAGCAGGTGCTTGCGTTTTATGACATCGACCCCAAGGCGCCGGTGCATTTTCTCGTCATCCCCAAGCAGCACATCGCCTCTGCGGACGAATTAACCGCCCAAAACAGCGGCATTGTTGCGCATGTTTTTGAGGTGATTGCGTCGGTCGCAAAGACCCTAGAGCTGCAAAACGGCTACCGTGTGGTAACCAACGTCGGCACCGACGGCGGCCAGAGCGTCTCGCACCTCCATTTTCACATCTTAGGCGGGCGTGGTCTTGCGTG
The DNA here is from genome assembly GCA_023443315.1 of Bacillota bacterium. GTDB lineage: Bacteria > Bacillota > Clostridia > Oscillospirales > Ruminococcaceae > Acetanaerobacterium. The sequence goes on from JAEZVA010000057.1 coordinate 48,201, forward strand.
GCCTCCCGGCTGACGTAAGACCGCACCGCACTACTGCTATTTTACAATAGGTCTTGCGCCCTGTGCTGGTAAGACCGGAAGGACTTGGTATCTTTTATGAGCAACTATTATACCCTGCAGGTTGCGGGGCTAACGCGTGAGCTACCCCTGTGCCCCGTAAACGAGCATCTAGACATCGCGGCGTTCGTGATGTTTTCGGATGTGGAGCTGACTATCGCCTGCGCAAGGGATCTGATTCGCATTGCGCCCGAGCATGACGTTATCATCACCGCTGAATCCAAAGGCATCCCCCTAGCGTACGAGATGAACAGGCAGTCGGGCAAGCAGTACCTGCTTGCAAGAAAGTCGGCAAAGCTGTATATGTCCCAGCCCATCCGCGTAGAGGTTAAGTCGATTACCACCGCCCGTATTCAGGAGCTGTACATCGACCGTACCGACATCGCATGCATCAAGGATAAGCGTGTGCTGATTGTAGACGACGTCATCAGCACCGGCGAAAGTCTTGCAGCGCTCGAAAGCCTCGTGGAACAAGCGGGCGGCAAGGTGGCGGGTCGCATGGCGGTGCTCGCTGAGGGCGACGCGGCTAAGCGCACCGACATCCAGTTTCTTGAGGAATTGCCGCTGTTCCCGAAAGGGTAAGGATATACCATCGCAATGTCACGACAAAACGGGTGAAACGGTATGAATGGACCACTTCCCTTCACAACACGCTCACCGCTGCCGCGGCACCGTACCACACCATCCTTCTCACACGCCGTCTCTGTTTGTAATAGGGCGGCAAGGTCACTGCTATGATCAAACGACCGCTGCCGGTAATAGGGTGTACCTATCTGATATCGCTTGCGGTCGTTTTTTTGTGTTCCTCCGTATCGGGGGAACAGTTTCGTCCGCAGGGCTTGTTTCTTGCGGCGGCGGTGGTGCCTGTCGTGGGGTGTGTTATCTGCGTTCTTCTTCGCCCGAGTAAAAACGTCCTGCGCGTTGCACTCATCTGCTGTGTGGTGTTTGCGTTTGGAATACTGTATGCGTTGTACTGCACGGTGACGGTGCCGGGGCAGGCGTCGGTGCTATACGGGCAAAAGGCGACGATTACAGCAAGGCTTGACGACACAGCGGGGACAAGCGGCAGTCGCTATCATTATGTGGTTTTGACAACCGACATCGCGGTCTTTAACCCGACCACCGAGCGGTACGAAAAAGCCGACTACCCCCAAACCGTTCGCATGCGCCTGACCGTACCCGCCCCTCTGGACGCGACATACGGGGACAAGCTGACCGCGGTGGTTAATATCACACAGCCCTACCCTGTTGCAAACAACAACCCCTATGTCATACGCGATGCGGACGGCATTCTGGCGTTTTGCTACGCCTACGGCGAGGTGTCCTACCAAAGCCCTACCCACTACCCGCCGCTTGCCCTATTGCGCTCCTTGCGCGACGGAATGCGCACGGCGATTGAGCGCGCGGTGGGCGGCGAAGCGGGCGCGGTTGCCGCCGCGGTCTTAACGGGGGATAAAAGCGGCGTGCCGCAGGATGTTCTGCGCTCCTTTCGTATGGCGGGGCTCAGCCACCTGCTTGCGGTTTCGGGGCTGCATGTAACGATACTAACGCAGTTTTTGCTGCTGTTTTTGACACTACTAAAATGTCCGCGCAGGCTAAGCGGAATTCTGTGCATGGTAGCACTGCTTCTGTTTTGCGCGTTCGCGGGCTTTACCGCATCGGTGGTACGCGCCGCCGTGATGGCAAGCGCACTATTCTTAGCTAGGCTATTTTACAGACGGTACGACCCCGTTAACGCCATTTCGTTTTCCGCGCTTATCATCTGCGTTACAAACCCTTCGGCGCTGGTGTCGCTCTCGTTTATCCTGTCGTTTGCTGCGACCCTTTCCATCGTGTTGCTTGCCCCATCGCTTAACGCTTTGTGCGAGCGTGGGATGCCATGGCTGTACAAGCATGGAAAATGGGCGGTACAGGCGGGTACGCTTTCTCTTAGCGCAACTCTGTTTACCTACCCCGTCACCGCCGCAGTGTTTGGCGGGGTGTCTTTGATCGGACCCGTGGTCAACGTGCTCGTGCTGTTGATTATCCCGCCGCTTACGGTGCTTACCCTGCTTACCGGCATTACGGGCGTGGCAGGGCTTGCGCCCATTGCAGACGCGCTGGGTTTTTGCACCCGAATATTGACGCTTATGGTGCTGCGCATCTCCGGCTACTTTGCCTCACTTAATTTAGCCTATGCAAAGGCAAGCGTCGTAGCCGTTTGTATCGTCTCGTCGTTGTCTGTGCTGTTGGCGGTGGTGGTACGGCTTGTTAAGCGCAAGAACAAACACGCTCCTGCCCTAATCACCCTTGCGGCGGTTCTGCTGTGCGCGGGCGGCTGGTTTGCGTATAGCCAAAACAGTGGCGATGTCTTTATTGCACTGCCCGATGCCGGCGTTTCACAGACCGCTGTACTCCACCGCAGGGGCGGTGCTGCAATCATTGCGGGGGTCGACACCAAAAACAGGGCAAGCAGTGCTTCGTATTATGTGACGGAAAACGCACTTATGCCCGAGCTGTTGTTCGTGCCCTGCCTGACCGATTCTGCGGCGGCGGTGGTGCGCGAAACCACCAAACGCGCACCGGCACAACAAACACTTCTTGCAAACGACACCATCCGCGCGCGTGAGCTCATCACCCTGACCGAGGGGGTACGCCTAATCGAGACAGTCGGCATATCCACCCACACCCTACTTGAGGGCGTTGCCTGTTACCTAGATAAGCGAGAGCCGCAAAAAGGGGCGATGTATCTTACCGCAAATGGCGTTTCGGTTTTATTCTTATATAGCGGCGTAGATGCGGCGGGGCTTGCCGCGTGGATGCGTTCCCCCGATGTATGCGTCATCAGCGGCAAGATGCCAAAGAACCTAGAACGAATCGGGGCGGATTATTACATAGTAAGCGAATCGATTCTAAAAAAACAGTTGCCCGTCTTTTTGGGCAAGACCATGCTGTCGCCCGTGGGCGATAACCCGCTTGTGCTGCGCTGCGGCACAGACGGCAGATTACGATTGGAGGATGCGGCGATTGACGTTTACCGATGAGCAGTCGTTTCGGCTGCATATAAAAAACGAGCCCTGCCGCCGCCTGTACTTTTTGTACGGCGAGGAGGACTACCTGAAAAGACAGTACATCGATCGGCTGGTGCAAAAGGCTGCGCCCGATGCCGCGGCCGGTTTTAACTATATGCCGTTTGACGGCAAGGTGACGGATGTCGATACCATCTGCGACGCCGCCACCGCACTGCCGCTGTTTGCGGCGCAAAAGTGCGTGTATGTTGCCGACTTTAACGCCGAGCAGTATGCCGAAAGCGACTTTGCGCGCCTGTGCGAGCTGGTCGAGGACATCCCCGACACCACGGTGCTGCTGTTTTGCACCCTCTCGCAGGATATCGGCGGTAAAAAGAGCCTTTCCGCTAAGTGGAAGCGGTTTGTAAAGCTTGCGACAGAGGTGGGCGTGGTGGTGGAGCTACGCGCGCGAACCGAGCAGGATTTAACGCGGTACGCCCGTGCCTACGCCGAAAAGCAGGGCGCGCAGCTCGACGGGGCTGCCGCAAAGCTATTGTGCGAACGCAGCCGCTATAAAATGGAGCTTTTGGTTAGTGACCTAAACCGCCTGACCGCTTACCGTCAGGGCGGCGAGATCACGGTGCAGGATATCGAGCTGATGTGCGAAAAGGAACCAGACGCGATGGCGTACGAGCTTGCAGGCGCGGTTGCGTCGGGCGACGGCACCAAGGCGCTTAAGCTGATTGAGGCCTATCGCGCAAAGCGGGAGGAGCCGGTTGCCATCCTTGCGGCGCTTTCTTCGGGGCACATCGATTTTTACCGCGCAAAGCTGGGCGCGCAGGCGGGCAAGGACGGCAAAGCGGTGTTTGCCGACTTTGGCTATAAGGGCAACCCCAACCGGTTTTATTATGTGCAGAAGGATGCGGCAAGGCTATCGACGCGCTATCTGAGCGGTGCGCTGGATGTGCTTGTTGCGTGCGACTGTGAGCTAAAAAGCAGCAAGGCAGACGGCTATGTGCTGCTGGAGCAGGCGGTGATGCGCCTGTTAATTCTGCGGGCAAATGAGGGAAAATCTTGATTAAACTGACGCAGACTGTTATAGTGGAAGGAAAGTATGACAAGATAAAGCTTTCCTCGTTTCTTGATGCCGTTATCATCGAAACAGGGGGCTTTGCTATCTACAAAGACCCCGAAAAGCTTGCGCTCATCCGCTCGCTGGCCCAAAAGACGGGCATTTTAATCTTGACTGATTCAGACCGCGCGGGGTTTCAGATTCGCTCCTACCTAAAAGGGGCAATCCCCGACGGGCAGGTACTGCACGCCTATATCCCCGACGTTCTGGGTAAGGAGCGCAGAAAGACCGTGCCGTCCAAAGAGGGTAAGCTTGGGGTAGAAGGTGTTGCCAAAGAGCATATCCTTACCGCCCTGAAGCAGGCAGGGGTAACCGTTTGTGACCGTCCACAGGACGAGCCGAGGATTACAAAGCTCGACCTATATAACGACGGGCTTTCGGGTGGGCAAAATAGCGCCGCGTTGCGGCAAGCCCTGTTAAAAAAACTGAACCTGCCCGAGCGGCTTAGCGCAAACGCACTGGTAGAGGTGTTAAACGCCCTTTACACCATCGACCAATATAAAGCGATCATGCGGGAGCTACAACAAAAAAACCTATAATGTCTGCTGATAAATCTATGCAAAGCCATGTGTGTAAGCTTTTGCTCGATTTAGCTCGGGCATTACAAAGGCTGATTAGCGACAACAAAAAACACCCATCCGCGAAGTGAATGAAGGAAGGACGTAACAGATAGATGGTATTTTCAAGCTTAACATTTCTATATCTGTTTTTGCCGGTGGTACTATTATTTTATTTCCTTGTGCCCAAACAGGCGCGCAACTTTGTGCTGTTTGTTTCGGGCTTTGTGTTTTATGCCTGGGGCGAACCCGTTTACATCTTTTTGATGACCTTTACCGTACTGGTGGACTACACCTGCGGACGGGTGATGACGCGGTTTAGCAGTAACCAAAAGGCAAGGCTTGCGGTACTGCTGGTTTCTATCGTCATTAACCTCTCCATCCTTGCGGTGTTTAAGTACAACTCGTTTGTGGTGCAGAATCTAAACGACCTGTTCGGGCTAACCATCACCGACCCGAAGATTGCCCTGCCCATTGGCATCTCATTTTACACCTTCCAGAGCATGAGCTACACCATCGACCTTTACCGAAAAAGTGTACCCGAGCAAAAGAGCTTTGTGGATTACGCCGCTTACGTTTCGATGTTCCCGCAGCTGGTGGCAGGACCCATCGTCCGCTACGGCGATGTACAGCGCGAGCTGCAAAAGCGTACTGTATCGGTGCTGAACATCGGCGAGGGGGCAGGGCTGTTTATTCAGGGTCTTGCCAAAAAGGTACTTATTGCAAACAACGTCGGCTCACTGTGGACGCGCGTCAAGGAGATCCCCGCGAGCGAGCTTTCGGTAACCACCGCGTGGTTTGGCATCTTGGCGTTTACCATGCAGATCTATTTTGATTTTTCCGGCTACTCGGATATGGCAATCGGCATGGGGCGGATGCTCGGCTTTCGCTTCCCTAAGAACTTTGACTTTCCGTACGTTTCAAAGAGCGTAACCGAGTTTTGGCGCAGATGGCATATGACGCTGGGGACATGGTTTCGGGAGTATGTGTATATACCCTTAGGCGGCAACCGCAAGGGCGCGTTGCGCATGGTGTTTAATCTGCTGGTTGTGTGGATGCTTACGGGTCTGTGGCACGGCGCAAGCTGGAACTTTGTGCTGTGGGGGCTTTATTACGGCATCCTCCTTATGATAGAAAAGCTGTTTTTATCAAAGGTGCTTAACAAAATACCGTTTAGCATCACACGCGTATACACCTTTATTCTGGTGGTGCTGGGCTGGGTGCTGTTTGAGTTTACCGACATCTCGCAGGCATACGCCTATTATGGCGCAATGTTCGGTACTCAGGGGCGCGCGGTTGCCGACGGAACGTTTATATACCTCGTGTCCTCCTATGGCTTAGTGTTTGTAATCAGCCTAATCCTGTCGACGGACTGGCTACACAGGCTCTCAAAAGGCATCTACCGCAGACGCCCAGGCATCGCGAAGACCATCGCGATTGTGCTGCAGGTCATCATGTTGCTGCTGTGCACAGCGTATCTGGTAGACGCCACCTACAACCCATTTTTGTACTTTAGGTTTTAGCCGTTTGTCTGCGGCATACGAGGGGAGACTTTTGCAATGAAAGCTAAAATTACATCCACAATACTATTGTCGCTATTTTTGCTTGGGCTTCCCATCGCAACGTTCGTGATGCCCAAGGTCGATTTCTCTGAGATGGAAAACCGCACACTGGCGTCGTTTCCGCGCCTTAGCGTAAAAAGCATCACGTCCCGCAGCTTTATGGACGGGCTGGAGACGTGGTTTGCCGACCATTTTATCGGCAGAGATATCTGGGTGAGTGCCAAGGGGTATATTGAATTTGCCTCGGGCAAACGCGAAAACAACGGCATCTATATCTGCGGCGACCGGCTGATTCAGCACATCGATGAGCCCGACCAAAGCAAAACGGCAAAGAACATCGAGGCAATTACGCAGTTTGTGGACGCAAATAAAAAGCCGACCTACCTAATGCTAGTACCCACCGCGGCCGAGATTCACCGCGATAAGCTGCCCACGGGGGTAAAGAGCTGGGATCAGCGCTCCTACATCAAGGAGGTGGCGAAACAGCTTCGCGGTATAGCCAACGAAATTGATATCTACAAGGTGCTGTTTGAGAACAAGGATGAGTATATTTATTATAAAACCGACCACCACTGGACATCTCACGGCGCGTTCTGCGCGTTTACAGAGGCGGCGGATCGCATGGGTATTTTGACCGTGCAAAAAAACAACTACAACGTGCAGAACGTTTCGCATAACTTCTTTGGCACCCTCTATTCCAAGGCGGGCTTTCGTAGCATCTCACCGGACATCATAAGCCGGTACGAAAAGCGCGGCTCGTCGGTACAGGCGACCGTGGAGGTGTTTGACGGTGCAAAAACCACAACCTATCCCTCCATGTACTTTAACGAGTTTTTAGAGAAGAAGGATCAGTATTCGATGTTCCTTGGGCAAAACCAGCCTATCGTCACGATTCAAACCAGCACAACATCGGGCAAGCGCCTGCTCATCTTCAAGGATTCCTATGCGCACACCATCGCGCCGATGTTTGCCGACTATTATACCACCATCACACTCGTTGACCTGCGCTACATCAACCAAACCTACGACACGCTAATTGATGTTGAGCAATACGATCAGGTGCTGCTGCTTTACAATGTGGATACCTTTGCACACTCCGCCGATGTTGCAAAGCTTGCATTATCCTCGCAACAAAAAGCGGACTAAGGCGACGCATACCCTCACCGAAAGGGGAATTGTTTGATGCACGCTGTCATTCACCTAAGCACAAACAGCACAAGCTACATTATGTCGGTGCTGCCTACGGGGCATCTGCAAAACCTGTACTACGGCGCGCGGATTCGCCCGCTTGCAGATTACTCCTGCATCACCCAGCCCAATGTCACCCAGTATGGCACGATGGTGTCATACCAAAAGGAGCACCCGAACATCGGGCTTGACGACCAGTGCCTAGAGTATTCCGGTCTTGGCAAGGGGGATTTTCGCGAGCCCGCCATCGAGATTACGGCGCAAAACGGCTGCATGGTTACCGATTTTCGATACCGCGCACACAGTACCACCAAGGGGCGCGGCACTTTACTCGGTTTACCCTCGGCTACGGGGGATGAAGCCTGCTGCGAGACCACCAAGGTCGTGCTGTTTGACGAGACGCTGGGTGCAGAGCTTATCCTTTACTACGTCGTATACCCCGAGCAGGATGTGATTACCCGCTACGTGAAGCTGACCAACAACGGGTCCGACGCGCTGACCGTGCGCCGTATCATGAGCGCGCAGCTAGACCTGTTTGACAGCAACTACTCGTTTGTAACCTTCGACGGCGCATGGAATAACGAAAGGGCGATGAATACCCGCAAGCTGTGTCAGGGCACGTTTGTGTGCGACTCCAAGATGGGTATCAGCTCCTCCCGCCACAACCCGTTTGTGATGATGACCGCCCATGACTGCACCGAGGATACGGGGCGATGCTACGCTTCAAACCTTGTGTACAGCGGCAACCACAGCGAGATCTGCGAGGTGACCTATACGGGCAAAACCCGCCTGCTTACCGGCATAAACCCCTCCGGCTTTGCATGGGTGCTTGGGCAGGGGGAGAGCCTTTACAGCCCTGAGGCAGTGCTTACTTATTCCGAGCAGGGGTTAAACGGGCTGTCTCACAACATGCACCGCTTTGTAAACGACCACATCGTGCGCGGTGAGTGGCAGTATAAGGAACGCCCCATTGTTATCAACAACTGGGAGGCGACCACCTTCCATTTTAATCAGAGCAAGCTGCTTTCTATTGCCAAAGAGGCGGCGCAGATGGGCATGGAGCTGTTTGTGCTAGACGACGGCTGGTTTGGTAAGCGCGACGACGACACCTCCTCGCTGGGCGACTGGGTCGTTAACGAAAAGAAGCTACCCGCAGGGTTGTCCGGCTTTGCAGAGAAGATCAATAAGCTCGGCATGAAGTTCGGTCTGTGGGTAGAGCCGGAGATGGTCAACGAGGACAGCGACCTGTACCGCGCCCACCCCGACTGGGCGGTAAGGGCGCCCGGGCGTGAGCCGAGCAGGGGCAGAAACCAGTTTGTGCTTGATTTAACGCGCAAAGAGGTGTGCGATTATCTTATAGAGGTGCTTTCGGACGTATTTTCAAGCGCAAACATCGAATACATCAAGTGGGATATGAACCGCAACTTTTCGGATATGTATTCCCCCACGCTTGCACCAGAGCGGCAGGGCGAGTTCTTTCACCGTTATGTGCTGGGGCTTTATACCGTGCTTTCGGAGCTGACCAAGCGTTTCCCGAAGATGCTGTTTGAATCGTGCTCGTCGGGCGGCAGTCGCTTTGACCTTGGTATGCTGTGCTATATGCCGCAGACCTGGACCAGCGATAACACCGACCCAATCTGCCGGCTTTCCATCCAGCAGGGTACCAGCTACGGCTACCCGCTATCTACAATGGGCGCGCATGTCTCGCAAAGCCCGCACAGCTCGTCGCTGCGCGGGACCCCGATAGAGACGCGCTTTAACGTGGCGGCGTTTGGATGCTTCGGCTACGAGCTGGACCTTGCAAAGCTCAGCCAGTTTGACAAAAACGCCATCAAGGAGCAGGTGGCGTATTACAAGGCGCACCGCGGGCTGTTCCAGTTCGGGCGGTTTTATCGGCTGCATGCCCACTGTGACCGCGATAAAACGGTGTGGCTGTGCGTGTCACCCGACCAACGTCAGGCGGTGGCAGGGCTGTTTCAGATTACCTGCAAAACGGGGCGCGGCAGTGAGGTGCTGAAGCTGACCGGTCTTGACGAGCAGAATAACTACACCGTAACCGGGCGCAGGCAGTACATCAACGTCAAAGCACTGGGCGAGCTGATTAACAACGTGCTGCCGGTGGATATACGGGGCGACGGGGTCATTCACGCGGTGCTTGCGTCACACTATATGTTTGCGATGTGCGACGAGTTCTACCGTGCGGGCGGCGACCTGCTCAACCACTACGGCATCAAGCTCAAGCATCAGTTTTCGGGCACTGGCTACAACGAGGAGATTCGCCTGTTTGGCGACTACTACTCTCGCATTTACAACATTGATATGGAATAAAAAGATCAGGGGAGGGCGAAAAAACGCATCCCCTGATCTTTTATGATTGACATTATTTTCTGTAGGATGTACAATACGAACAGATGTTCTTATTATTCTACTGTCGGGGAGGATTACAGTATGGACGTATACGAGGCGATATGCAGCCGCAGAACCGTGCGCGAGTTTGACCAAAGACGGATTGAGAGCGAGGTACTAGAACGCATCCTGTCGGCGGGGCTTCGTGCGCCGAGCAACGACCACATGCGCAGCTGGGAGTTTATTGTTTTAGACGACCCGACCGTGCGCCTGCAGGTGATAAAGCCGATTCCAAAGACCTTTTCCACAAAGCAGGTGGAGGGCATTCTCGAAAACTGGGGGCTTCGTGACGAAACCCAACGCGCGATGTACCTTGACGCAATACCCAAGCAGTACGCCATGCTGCTGGGTGCCCCGCGCCTGATTCTGCCCTTGTTTCGGCAGGTGACCCCGCTGTTAAAGCCCGGTTCGCTGAGCGACCTGAACGGCTTTGCATCGGTATGGTGCTGCATCGAAAACATCCTAATCGCGGCGGCATCGGAGGGGATACACGGCGTAACGAGAATCCCGTTTGATAAGGAGCAGAAGATACTCCGCGAGATTTTAGCAATACCAGATGACTACATGATGCCCTGCTTTTTAGCGCTCGGCTATCCTGCACCGAATGCGGCGCAGTATAAGCAGTTTGAATATAGCGCCAAACAAAAGATTCATGTGAACAGGTGGTAACATAACACAGAGGAACTGCAAGGGTTTTATTTGAATATGATGTATGGCAGCGGCTTTGCACACAGGGTACATAGCTCATAGAAAGGAGGTGTACCTTATGGGGTGTAGAAATTGCTGCCGCCGCTGGCGTAGTGGCTGGGCATGGACCGGGAATTCCTGGCGATGCTGCCGCGGGCCAATCTGCTAAACCTGCATCAACGTTTGTGTAGCATAAGCATGATAGAAATACGACGCACCTTATGAACCAATATAATCGGAGCACCTGCCTTTGTGGGTGCTCCGGTTACTATTTTGTGATAAAGCCAATAGACTAAAAAAGGCGAAAGGGAAGGTGGCTGCAGTTTACTGACCCATCTGCCAAAACTCCTTGAGCGACTGCGCAACCTGCGCCGTGGATTTTGCGTTTAGGCAGCCGTGCCAGTGCGTGGGGAACAGCGCAAGGTAGTCCCGCCTGGCAAACCGACGGTCTATCAGCACCACCACGCCGCGGTCGTCCTCTCCACGGATGACCCTGCCCGCTGCCTGCAGTACCTTGTTCATGCCCGGGTACATATACGCGTACTCAAAGCCCATACTGTTTTCACGGGCAAAGTAATCGCGCACGATGTCCTGCTCAGGGTTAAGCTGCGCAAGCCCCACCCCGACGATAATGGTTCCAATCAGCCGTTCGCCCTGCAGGTCTACGCCTTCGCTGAACGCACCGCCCATCACCGCAAAGCCCACCAGCGTTTGGTCGGACTGCGCCTCGAACCGCGCGAGGAAATCCTCACGCTCGGGTTCGGTCATGCCCTGACGCTGCATAAGGGTGGGGATGTGGGGATAAAGGGAAACAAACAAGCCGTACACCTGTTCTAAGTACCCGTAGGACGGAAAGTACACCATATAGTTGCCAGTGCGCCCCTGTACCGTTGCGGCAATAATCTCTGTCACCTGATCGTAGCTGCCCTCCCGGTCGCGATAGGCGGTAGACACGGTGCTGCACAACAAAAGGCGCAGCCGGTCGGGGTCAAACGGGGAGGGCAGCCGGAGTGTCTCATCCTGCTCGCGCCCGCCGAGTATCTCCTTATAGTAATGAAGCGGGGTCAGCGTGGCGGAGAATAAAACCGCGCTGCGTGCCCGCGACAACGCCCTGTTTAACAGTGCGCTTGGGTCTACACACAGCAGCTTCACCCGCTCGTCGTGGTTGTTTGTGTCAATGAGCGTGACATAGCGGCTGTCAAACAGCTCGGCGGTGCGGGCAAAGGTAAGGCAGTCAAAATACAGCTGCAGGATGTCGTCGTAGCGGTCGTTGCCCTTGTCGTGCTCTTTTAGCCAGCGTTCCAGCTCGTTTGCCGCGTGGTCGCTCGAGTAGTACAGCTCCTCGCACAGCCCCTGCTGCACCGCTGTTTTGCTATTGTCGGGGCACTCTAAGGCTAGGGCGGCAAACGCCTTGATGACGGCACCGAGCCGCTTACAAAGTCGCGGTGCGCTTTTGCCCAGTGCCCGCTTAATGCCGCTAAACTGCCTGCGAGAAAGCTCGGCGGAGAACATCTCCCGCGCGCGGTCAACCAAATTATGCGCCTCGTCTACCAAAAACACGCATTCGCAGGACGCGTCTTCTTGGGCAAAGAACCGCTTGAGGTACACACGCGGGTCAAAGGCATAGTTGTAGTCGCAGATAACGACGTCCGCCCACAGCGTGGCGTCGAGCGAAAGCTCAAACGGGCAGACGGTGTGCTGCTTTGCGTACTGCTCCACCGTTTCGCGCGTGATGTCGTCGTTGTTATTTATCAGTTCGTGCAGGGCGGCGTTAATGCGGTTAAAATGCCCCTTGGCGTACGGGCAGCCCTCGGGGGTGCAGGAGGGGGTGTCTAAAAAGCAGATCTTCTCCTTTGCGGTGAGCGTGACGCTTTTCAGGCGTAGACCGACGTCTCGCAGGCGGCAGAGCGCCTCCCTTGCCACGGCGCGGGTGATGGTCTTGGCTGTTAAGTAAAACAGCTTTTCACACATCCCCTCCCCCATCGCCTTGATGGCGGGGAACAGGGTGGACATCGTCTTGCCGATGCCGGTAGGTGCCTGTGCAAACAGCCGCGTTCCGTCACGCAGTGCGTGGTAGGTCTTTGCCGTAAGCGCGCGTTGCCCCGCACGGTACCGCGCAAACGGGAACTCGAGCGCACGAATCGATTCATCCCGCAGCTCACCCCACGAGGCGGTCATGCGCGCCCAGTCAAGGTAGCCCTGCACAAGCCCCTCAAAGAATTCACGGAGCGCAGGGAATGAAAAGCAGCGGGTGAGGATGCGTATCTCCTCCGTGTCGGCATGCACATAGGTAAGCTGCACGTCAACCTCGGGTAAGTCTTCCTGCTCTGCCAGCATAAACGCGTAGCACTGCGCCTGCGCCCAGTGCACCGCGCTTTGGTCTTGCTCCAGCTCATCAAGCGGCAGGGTGGTGGATTTAATCTCGTCTATGGTCACCCTGCCGTCCTTATCCAGTACGCCGTCCGCGCGCCCGATGACGGTAAACGTCAGCTCGTCAAGCTCGGCACTGCGGCGAAAGTATACCTCGGCACGGTCGTTTTCTCCGTACGCCTTTTGCAGCTTGCGGTGCAGGCGCGCGCCGTCCGCCAGACGGTCACGTCCGGTAAAGCGGTTATCCAGATTGCCGGAGCGCATCAAAAACTCCACCAGCGTGCGAACCGATATTTTTATTTCCCGCTTGTTTTGCTGCTCCATCCGTCACTCACATCCGCAAACATATATTCGATTTTATTATACGTCGAGGGCAAAAAAATAACAAGCAATTCTTTGTGTGAACTGCCTGCTATTGTTTGTATGTATCTCGTTTACATAGTTAGTCGGTTGTGCCTTGGCTGCCACCAACCACCGACATGCTCGGGAACACCTCGGCAAGGTAGTCGTCGGGGTACTTCTCATCAAGCAGCTGCTGTATCGGGTTTGTGGGGGGGATGCCGATGCGACGATGTGCCTGACGGTTAACCGCAAGGGCGGAAAGGGTGATGTTCACCAGCATAAATACCGCAAGGGCAAAGGTAAGCGGCTGCCCCCATTTTATCGGAATCCGCTCTATCAGCGACGACAGGGCGGGGAAGATGCACCGCATCCACACAACGCCGAGCATCCCCCAAAATAGCATATACAGCAGGTTGGTGCGCCCGTGAATGTTCAGCAGCATGTGGCTGTAATCCCACGACACGGTGCCAAAAAGGCTTTCTTGCATGTAGCTTACCACATATTCAAACACGCCGCCCACCAGTGCGCTGCCCACAAATACAACACCGTCGCCTTTTTCGGCTATACGGTATAAGGCGACTGTCATGAGCACGGCACCTACACCGTAAACGGGGTTAAACGGACCGTACAAAACCCCCACGCGGCTTTGCAGCGCATGGTTGTTGATAAGGCAGAGCGTCGTTTCAAGCACCACGCCCACAAAGCAGCCGATGAAAAAGATCCAAAACAGCTTTTCCTTGCACAGCCCTTTGGCAAACACGTGGCTTGTGTGCTGCGCCGTTTGCGATACCTCCCGCGTCTGAGCGGGCAGGCAACGTTCGGTTTGCGTCTGCATAATCTATCACCTCCGGTTAATCAACCAACTATAAAACGAGTACATCAGTCATATTACTTCATACATTTATGGGGTTTTTTCCATATTACTATATTATATCATCACTTACAAATATATTAAATTTGATGCCGCGCATTTTTCAGTGGATTTTGCACCCAAAACATGATATGTTATTATTAGCAAAAGGTGAGGTGCGCCGCTATTTGTTAAAAATTTAACGCATTCAGGGCGCAGGCTAGGGGCAAAGCCTTGCTTAAACAAATCGAAAGGGTACGGGTGCAAAGATGATCTATACCATTACGCTTAATCCGTCGCTGGACTATGTGGTGGGGCTTAAGACGCTTCGGGTGGGCGAGGTAAACCGCGCCGAGCACGAGGCAATCTATCCCGGCGGCAAGGGCATTAACGTGTCGGTGATGCTGGCAAGGCTGGGGCTGCCCACCGTCGCGCTTGGGGTTACGGCGGGCTTTACGGGCGAGCAGATTACCCGCCTGCTTGGCGGCTGTGGCTGCCCCCACGATTTTGTCACCGCGCTGCAGGGCATCTCGCGCCTGAGTGTGAAGATATTGTCGGGCGGTGAGACCGAGATCAACGGCTGCGGTCCCGTCATAACGCAGGAGGAGCTAAGTGCCGTGCTGCTGCGCCTTGGCGGTGTGGGGTCGGGCGATGTGGTGGTGCTCTCGGGCAGCGTGCCCAAAACCGCACCCGCCGACGCCTACGAGCAGATACTATCCTACTGCGCCGCACGCGGGGCAAGCCTTGCGGTGGATACCACCGGAGAGCGGCTGCTTGCGTCGCTCTGCCACCGCCCGCTGCTCATTAAGCCAAACCGCGCGGAGCTTTGCGAGCTGTTTGGCTGCGAGATAGCGACAGCAGAGCAGGTTGTTGCCCATGCACGCCTGCTGCAAGCACGCGGCGCGCGCCATGTGCTGGTGTCGCTGGGCGGCGACGGCGCGATACTCGTCGCCGAGGATGGCGGGGTGTATCAGGCTTACCCGCCAAAGGGGACGGTACAGTGCACCGTGGGCGCGGGGGATTCGATGGTGGCGGGCTTCCTTGCGTCGCTTGTGCGGGGCGGGGAGGTGCAAACCGCGTTTGCCCTTGCCATGGCGGCGGGCAGCGCAACCGCCTACAGTCCGTGGCTGGCAGAGCAGCAAGCGGTACTGGAGCTGGAACACAAGATAACCGTAAACAAGCTGACCATCTAATGACAAAACAAAAAAGCGGCGACCCGCGCAGGGCTGCCGCTTTTGTGTTGTGCCTTGGTTTATTACTCGCCGCGCAGGGCTAACAGGTGCGCCGCCGCCTCGGCAAAGCCCGCGCCGCCCTCGCCCTCGGTTACATAGGCGGGCAGATGGCGCAGGGTAAGGGCAAAGGGGCGGATGTTCGCCACCGCGCACGCGTGGGGGAAGTATTCAAACATCGGCTCGTCGTTGGGGGAGTCGCCAAAGAACACGACCGTGTCTTTGATATCACTCTCGCCCAGTACCTCGGCGAGGTACAGACGGGTCATCGAAAGCTTGTCGTACTGCCCAAACCACGTGTTTACGTGGATGGAGCTGACCTTTGCCTCGGCGCCCATCGAGATGCAGATGTCCTTTATCCGCTCGGCGTCCTCAAACGGCAGGTAGGGCGGGTCCTCGCGAAAGTCGATGGCAACGTCGTAGATACGGCAAAACTGGTCGGAGGCAACACGGCATCCGGGCACGCCCTGCAGGGCGGCATCGCGCACGGCGGCAAGCCGCTGCGCAGCGTCCACAGCCACCGACGGGTGGGTGAACACCTGCTTGTGTCCGTCCCGCATATAGTACACAAACGCGCCGTTTTCGCCCACCACGGCATACACCGGCCACTGGCGCACGATAAGGTCGCACCACCCGGCGGGTCGCCCGGTAACGGGGATGATTACAAGCCCCGCGTCGTGCAGCCGCCACAGCGCGGCGTAGGCGTCGGCGGTCAGCTTACCGTCGGTGGTGATGGTGTCGTCGATGTCGCACAGCACATAGCGCAGGCGTTTTGCGTCGGCGGGTGTTAGCGTTGAAAATGGCTTCATGGCTTTGGGCTTCCTTTCCGGTGTGGGTTACGGTGGTACTATTATCTCACATCGGGCGGGAAGATGCAATTTGGGGTGGGGGGGTATTAACAAATGCGAAAAGAGCTGCATATATAACAAAGAAACTTAATACTATATTAGTTTGTATTTTTCACTTATGTATTCTGCAACCTTGTATAATTCTGGATGCAATGAAGCTTTTGATATTCCAAAGCATGATAGCTGGTCTATTATTATATTTTTACTGTTTTTATCAATAACGATTTCTTGAACATCGCTTTTTGCAATTTCCTTTTGTCCCAAGCCAAAAATGATAAATGCTCCGCTTTGTCTAATTATCCGTGCATTAACTTTTCGTGGAATGAAAACGTAGTTTTTTAGTAAATCAGCTGGGTCTATGATATTTTCAAAAGCTGGTTTTTCCTTTTTTATCTCATGTAATAGCCTCTTTATTATGAGTTCTTCATTGAACTCAGATATTGTTGATTTTTCTGCCAATTCTCTAATAGTTATCTTCTCATCGTATTTAAAACGTGGCAGTGATGACAATATAGATATAGTATCACTATCAAATCTCTTAATATTTATTTCTTCAGATTGTATTACATACACTGCACCATTTACATCAGGATTACTTGCACAAGCAAAATACAGCGCTACTAAAGCATTTGTTGTAACGTCTAATAATCGGGTTGGTACTCCATAGTGTTGCATTTTTGATAGGATCTCATTATGCAACTGACAATCATCAAATTCATGAGCACATTCGGTCATAATTTCATTATAGATTTTGTGTTCACTAGTTTCCTTTCCTTCGCGAAATACAGACGGGGTTAATTTATATTCATCAATGTTACTTTGACCTCTGTAAAAAATGTTGCCTTGCTTTTTTTTATTTAATCTAGGAAGCTCATTAAAAAATGATTCAAGTTTGTCAACTGGCATTCTATCTTCCTCCTACATAAATTTTCTTACAACACCACTAAATACTGAATTATTATTTACTTTTAATAGTTCACAATATTTTCTCCTGAAATAAGGTTTTCAGGAACAGGTACATTTTTAGCTAATGGATGGTTAGAAAACAAAAGTCTAATAGATCTAATAGCATTATAAGTATTATTGATTAAATCAATCTGTTTTTTGTATAGGTTAATATCATATTTGTCAGAGATTATTTTATGGGCAGGTGTTTGGCGTTCTTTTCGTATTTCTTTTAAAGGATTAATAATTAACTCTTTAATGTTTTCCGTGCTATGTATATTTTTACACAACCATTCTTCAAGCATTCCTAAACTTCCTTTTTCTTTTCCGTGTTGATCACATCTGCTTATCTTAGTAATATTTTTCGCTGATTCTAAAAATGCATTATATGAAATATTATGAACAACCATTTTCTCCAACACTGAAACAAAATCATAATAGTTTTTTAAGGTAGGCAAGAAAATGTTTCTATATCCCTGAGGTATTACTGAAAAGTCTTTTCCGAATGTTCTAATAAATAAATCTGGAATTCCCATAGCTTTACACTGATTATTAATCACGGTCATTTCGTCAATTACTGCATGGAAAATCCATGTTTTTGTTACCCAGCTACCGTGTATTAAATTGTCAACAAATCCAGTCGCTATTTTACAATTATCTTGCCTTGAAAGTTCATATCCTTTCCAAAGCATTTGTTTTTTAGATGATAGTTTTGCTAAATCATAAACAAAAACTCCTATTGCTCTTTCTAAATTATCTCCTTCAATGTAAGCCATCCCATAATCTTTTATATATTCGTCTTCAATAGATTCATCTTCGCAGTATTCATCTTTCGGGTATATATTACCCCTATAGCCACTATCCATAATAAGAAACTTAGGGTTGCTAACGTATCTTTCTAAAATTTCTATGCTAAAATAAGTTATTTTAAATTGCTTTTCGCCTTTCTGCATTTGCTCAGTATAAGGACGACTATGATCATGAGGAATATCCTTAAGTGCTTTACGAGTTGGGTATAGTACAGAATAATTTGATGTTTTGGATATATTGTCTTTTTGTCTCTCTATGGGAATATTTAAATCAAATGCTTTAATATGGGGATTTAAAGTTTCTTTGTCAGATAAGACTTCAATCATCTCATCATCAATTAGTTCACATAAAATATTAAAGTTATAGTTTTGCATTTGATATATAGGCAAACCGTTAAAGTCACAAGATTCTAAATAATACTCAATTATTTCATTAAGTACATGTTCTTTTTCTAACATTTAATCATCTCATTTCACTTAATGCTAACTTGTTTTACGAGTTCCACAATATAGCTACCCCACCGCGCCCATCAACAATTTCCCACAAATCCAGTAAAATAACCCCACTCATCCCCAATATATCACAAAAAAAGCAAAAACAAAAGGTCTCAAACGAAATTCGCTTGAGACCTTTTGCTAATTACAATCTGGTGAACCATCGGAGATTCGAACTCCGGACACCCTGATTAAAAGTCAGGTGCTCTGCCGACTGAGCTAATGGTTCAACTATTCTTTTTTACGTAATAAAAAGCGCTTGTAAAAAGGCGCTTATTTATTATAGCAAGCCGCAATACGCTTGTCAAGGATGGATTACGAAAAACCGCACAATCCCGCGAGAGCCCCCATCCATTACTGTTTCACGCGCGCCGCAAATTATGAGTGGGGATAAAAAAATCGGCGTCCGGGGCAAAACCGGACGCCGATGTGTGAGTGTGGGGTTAATCGTGGGTTCTGGCGCTAATCTCTGCCAGCAGCTGCGCAAGGAACTCGTTAACCGAAACCGCGCCCTTGTCACCGTCCTTGCGGGAGCGCACCGCCACGGTGCCGTCGGTCTGCTCCTTTTCGCCCACAACCAGCATATAGGGCACCTTGGCAAGCTGTGCCTCGCGAATCTTGTAGCCTATCTTTTCGGGGCGCAGGTCAAGCTCCACGCGCACGCCCTCGGCGTTTAAGCGGTCAGACACCTGCTGCGCGTACTCGGTAAACCGCTCCGAAACGGGGATAACCTTTACCTGCACAGGCGCAAGCCAGGTGGGGAACGCGCCCGCAAAATGCTCGATTAAGATGCCGATAAACCGCTCGATGCTGCCAAACGCCACGCGGTGAATCATTACAGGGCGGTGCTTTTCGCCGTCCGCGCCCGTGTATTCCAGCTCAAACCGCTCGGGCATCTGGAAGTCGAGCTGAATGGTTCCGCACTGCCAGGTGCGCCCGATGCTATCCTCAAGGTGGAAGTCGATCTTCGGTCCGTAGAACGCGCCGTCGCCCTCGTTTACCACAAACTCGCGCCCAAGCTCGGCAAGCGCCTCGCGCAGGGAGTCGGTGGCGTAGTTCCAGTCCTCCTCGCTGCCCATGCTGTCCTCGGGGCGGGTGGAAAGCTCGATGTGGTACTTAAACCCAAACAGGCTGTATACCTCGTCAATCAGCGCGACAACGCCCTTGATTTCGTCCTTAATCTGCTCGCGGGTCATAAAGATGTGCGCATCGTCCTGGGTAAAGCAGCGCACGCGCATCAGCCCGTGCAAAGCGCCCGAAAGCTCGTGGCGGTGCACCAAGCCCAGCTCGCCCATACGCAGCGGCAGGTCGCGGTAGGAGTGTGGCTCCAGCTTGTAGGTGAGCATGCCGCCGGGGCAGTTCATCGGCTTTACCGCAAAATCCGATTCATCGATGACGGTGGTGTACATGTTGTCTTTATAGTGGTCCCAGTGCCCCGAACGCTCCCACAAGGCGCGATTTAGGATGATGGGGGAGGATATTTCGTGGTAGCCTGCCTTCTTGTGCACCTCGCGCCAGTATTCTATCAGCTGGTTCTTTACAATCATGCCCTTGGGCAGAAAAAACGGAAAGCCCGGTCCCTCATCCAGCATCGCAAACAGCGAAAGCTCCTTGCCCAGCTTGCGGTGGTCGCGCTTCTTTGCCTCCTCCACACGCACAAGGTATTCGTCCAGCTGGCTCTTTTTCGGGTACGCCGTGCCGTAGATGCGGCAGAGCATCTTGTTCTTTTCGCTGCCACGCCAGTATGCGCCGGTCGCCGAGGTCAGCTTAACCGCCTTCACGGCACCCGTGCTCATCAGGTGAGGTCCCGCGCACAGGTCGGTAAAGTCCGCCTGACGGTACAGGCTGATGTTCTCGCCCTTGCCCGCGTGCTCGGCAATCAGCTCTACCTTATAGCTTTCGTTCTTTTCGCTCATCAGCGCGGTCGCATCGTCGGGGGAAAGCTCGTACCGCTCCAGCGGCAGATCCTCCTTCGCGATTTTCGCCATCTCCGCCTCAAGCTTTTCAAGGTCTTCGGGGGTAAACGGGGTCTCTACGTCAAAGTCGTAGTAAAAGCCGTTGTCGATGGCAGGACCAATTGCAAACTTTGCGTCGGGGTACAGGCGCTTCACCGCCTGCGCCAGCATATGCGACGCGGTGTGCCAAAACGCACGCCTGCCGTCGGGGTCTTCAAAGGTAAGCAGGGTAAGCGCGCAGTCTTCGGTCAGGGGGGTACGCAGGTCGCAGTTCTTGCCGTTTACTTTAGCAAGGCAGACCGCCTTATACAGCCCCGCGCCCAATTCCTTTGCAATCTCGGCAGGGGTAATGCCCTCGTTATACTGCTTTACTACGCCGCCCTTTAGTTCTACGTTAATCATCGTTGTTCGCTCCTTCTTCATCTGGTTTGATGTATATCGGGGAAAAAACAAAAAGACCCCACCCCATCAGTCGGGGTGAGGCAGTACATGCTCCACGGTTCCACCCGAATTGCAGTCGAAAAAGACCGCCGCTCGAACCGGCACCGTAACGTGTGCCAAACGCCGCTTTTTTGCAGTCTGCGCGGGGGTAACCGCGGCGACCTTGTATAGCGGGCTCAGGGGTGGTTTTCTCGCTGTGAAGATCCTTATGACCCGCGCTTTCAGCCAGCGGCGCGTGCTCTCTTTGCTAAGGCGGCTTCCGATACTGTCCCCGTCAATGCTTTTGCTGTTTTTTTTCATAGTAGCACCAGAGGTCGGCTTTGTCAATACTGCGCTGATTCGTTAGATAATTGGCGCACACGGGGGAATACGGGGTACCCAAAATAGTACAGACGACGCAATCCCATCTCATTGGACAAAAAAAGCCAAAAATGCGACAAAAACGCGCGTTAAATCAGCCCTTGACAGACAACCAAGCAACATATAAAATAGTAATTGGTGCAATAGCACTTATATTATTATTTTTATAATATTAAAATTTAGAGAAACTAAGCAAAGGAGGTTTTTGATTAAGTGGATTCACAGACGATTTTATACTGCGTCATTTCAGTAATCGTCGGAGCTATTGTGATTGGTGTCCCTCTGTTTTTTCTGGGCATTTCATATAGAAAAAGAGTAGCTGAGGCTGAGTTTGGTTCTGCTGAGCAGGAGGCCAAACGAATTGTTAGCGATGCTCTAAAAACTGCAGAAAGCAAGAAAAAAGAAGCACTTGTCGAGGCCAAAGACGAAATTTACAGAATGCGTTCGGATGCAGACAAAGAAATAAAAGAACGCAGAAGCGAACTACAGCGCCAGGAACGGCGCATCATGCAAAAAGAAGAGAACCTAGACCATAAGATGGAGACCCTTGAGCGCAAGGACGACACCCTGCAAAAGAAGCTCGCGGAGGCGGATACAAAGCTTGCCGATGCCGAGCAGATTAAAAAGCATCAGTTTGAGATGCTTGAAAAGATATCGCTTTTCACCATCGATCAGGCAAAGGAGTACCTGCTTAAAAACCTGGAAGATGAGCTTGTTCACGAAAAGGCACTGAAG
This sequence comes from Bacillota bacterium, assembly GCA_023443315.1. Classification (GTDB taxonomy): domain Bacteria; phylum Bacillota; class Clostridia; order Oscillospirales; family Ruminococcaceae; genus Acetanaerobacterium. Next base: position 70,156 of record JAEZVA010000057.1, read on the forward strand.
ATTAACCAGTACGAGCAGATGCTGCGCGACGAGGCGGACCAAAAGGCGCGCAATATTATCTCTATGGCCATTCAGCGTTGTGCCGCAGAGCACGTTGCGGAGGCGACCGTTTCGGTGGTTGCGCTGCCTAGTGATGAGATGAAGGGACGCATTATCGGACGTGAGGGACGCAACATCCGTGCCCTTGAAACGATGACCGGCGTCGACCTGATTATTGACGATACCCCCGAGGCGATTACACTTTCCTGCTTTGACCCTGTGCGACGCGAGATTGCGCGCATCTCCCTAGAGAAGCTGATCTCCGACGGCCGCATCCATCCCGCCCGCATTGAGGAGATGGTGGATAAGGCAAAACACGAGGTGGAACTGAAGATTCGCCAAGACGGCGAGCGCGCGGTAATGGAAACCGGCGTACACGGCATGAACCCAGAGCTGATTAAGCTAATTGGACGTCTGCGCTACCGTACAAGCTACGGGCAGAACGTGCTCGACCATTCGCTGGAGGTTGCTTACCTTGCGGGCGTTATGGCTAGCGAGCTTGGTGTTGAGGTTAACTTTGCAAAACGTGCGGGTCTTTTACACGATATCGGCAAGGCGCTTGACCATGAGATTGAGGGCACCCATGTTGAGATCGGCGTAGACATCGCAAAGAAATACAAGGAAAACCCCGAGATTATCCACGCAATACAGGCGCACCACGGCGACGTAGAGCCCAAAACAATCGTTGCTTGCCTGGTTCAGGCGGCAGACGCCATCTCGGCGGCACGCCCCGGTGCAAGACGCGAGAATCTCGAAAACTACATCAAACGGCTTGAGAAGCTCGAAGAGATTGCAAGCTCGTTTAACGGCGTAGAGAAGACCTTTGCCATCCAGGCAGGTCGTGAGGTTCGCATTATGGTGAAGCCCGAGATTGTAAACGACGACCAGATGACGCTGCTTGCGCGCGACATCGTCAGCAAGATTGAAGCAGAGCTTGACTACCCAGGACAGATTAAGGTTCACATTGTGCGCGAAAACCGCGCGATTGAATACGCGAAATAACCCCCACAGATTGGTACCAACCGGCAGGGCAGGAGGAACTCCACCCTGCCGGTTTTTTGCACTGCCGCATCGGTACTTGCACAATAAATGGAATACAAAACTGCATATTTTATTCAATATGCAAATATTTAACTGTAAAATCAAGGCTTTTTTTGCCTTTTGTATATTGTTATTTACTACACAACTGCGCTATAATGGTAATGTGCTGTTTACAGAGCCTGCATGGCAATATGAGGAGGATTATCCAATTGAGGGTACTTTGCGTCGGTGATGTGGTTGGGAGAACCGGCTGCGATTTTCTGTTACGCCACCTTCCCGAACTCAAACGAAAGACCGAAGCAGACGCGGTGATTGTCAACGGCGAGAACTCGTCTCAGCGCAACGGCATCTCGCCCAGCAGCGCAGGGAGGCTGTTTGACGCAGGAGCTGATGTCATCACCACCGGTAACCATGTCTTTCGCCACCGCGATATCGGGGCCTATTTGGAAGAACACCCCGATGTTCTGCGACCGGCAAACTACCCAGAAGGAACCTTCGGTAATGGGCTTTTCGTGCTTGACCTTGGACGCGTACGCGTCACGATTATCAACCTGCTTGGCGTCGTGTTTTTAAACAACCTCAATAACCCGTTTGAGTGTATGGACGAGCTGCTAAAGCAGGTACAAACCCGTATCGTGATTGTTGATTTTCACGCAGAGGCCACCAGCGAGAAGCTTGCACTTGCTCATTATCTGGACGGGCGCATCTCGGCGATGTTCGGTACCCACACCCATGTGCAGACTGCCGATGCTTGTATTCTGCCACAGGGTACGGGGTATATCACCGATGTGGGCATGACAGGCCCCATCCACTCGGTTTTGGGAATGAAGCCCGAGCTTGCGATTCGAAGGCTAAAGACCTTAATGCCCGTCGGCTATGAACCCGCCGCTGGCGACTGCATGATTAACGCAGTGGTGTTTGACATCGACGAGCGCACCGGCAAAACAACCTCGGTAACCCCCGTCCGTTATACGCAACAGTAAGGCATACGACCTCGGAAACCAGTCCTATGTTCGCTATAGTTTGGCATCTTTTGGTTTAGGTAAAACAAAGAGTGCGCAAACCTCGGCACCAAAAGTAAGTCTGAAAAAATGTAACTCTGATAGTTTTGAACTGGAAGGATTGAAATTGTTATGGAAGTATTAAAGGTTTCAGCAAAATCGATTCCCAATTCGGTTGCAGGGGCAATCGCGGGGGTCATCCGAGAAAAAGGCA
>JAEZVA010000086.1 GCA_023443315.1 Bacillota bacterium
TTTACCGCTATGGTACTATCTATCTTGATACTTGGTGAAAAAGCAGGAACGCAGCAATGGCTTGGCGGCGGGCTTGTTATCTTGGGGATGGTCTTAATAGGAATTAAGCGTGCTGACAGAATGATAAAAGCCGAGGTTTAGTATAAAAGAATTTATAATCAACGAATAGGCAAAGACCACAGCCCGACTGGGACTGTGGTCTTTGCTTTACGAGGTTTATTTTTGTATGGTGAGGATAATCTGCCTTACCCTTATCCAATCACCAGTTTATATCTGCTTTTTAATCTTTTCCAGCGCGCATTTTTCAAGCCGCGATACCTGCGCTTGAGAAATACCGATCTCACCCGCAACCTCCATCTGCGTTTTACCAGCAAAAAACCGCAGTGATAAGATGTTTTTCTCTCGTGGGCTTAGCTTTGCGATAGACTCCTTGAGCGAAATCTCCTCAAGCCAGTCCCAGTCATCGGTTTTGTCGCCAACCTGATCCATTACATAGATGGTGTCGCCACCGTCAGAGTACACGGGTTCTTGCAAGGAGAGCGGTTCGACAATTGCCTCCAGCGCAAGCACGACCTCTTCCCGTCTATAACCCATCAGTTTTGCAATCTCTTCAATTCTTGGCTCCCGCTGGTGGTCGTTAATAAACTTTTCTTTCACCTGCATCGCCTTATACGCGATGTCGCGCATTGAACGGCTGACGCGAACCGAGTTGTTATCCCGCAGATATCGGCGAATTTCGCCGATAATCATCGGCACGGCATAGGTTGAAAACTTGACATTCTGCGTAATATCAAAGTTATCAATCGATTTAATCAGACCGATACAACCAATTTGAAACAGGTCGTCGGGGTTTTCTCCCCTGTTAATAAACCGTTGTATCACCGATAGTACCAATCGCAGATTGCCCGCAATCAGTTCTTCACGTGCCTTTTTATCCCCCTGTTTTACCAGTTTTAACAGCCGCTCCTTCTCCGCTTCCTTCAAAACCTTGATTTTCGAGGTGTTTACCCCACAGATTTCTACCTTGTTCATGTGCATCGAAAGCAGCCCCTTTTCAACTGATTAGTTTCAGTATGGGCATGCTTTGTTATGGGGATACAGACAATTTGAATGGTATTTTTTTCTTTGGTTGATTGTGTTTAATCACACAAAAATTCACCTTCACTTACTTGTAAAGGCTGGTGAGATATGCTACGGTAAAAGCAATTGTTGAATTAAACAATTCTTCTCAGCTGTAAGATTGGGTGTATCACTGCTACACAACCTAAACCTCGCCTCCCTCGGTTCGAGTCCGATTTGAGTCTGATGTTTTGGAGTAGGAGGGGTGATTTTATGTCCACAGGCAAGCGTATTATTACGGAATCCGCGTTTAACCAGCTAGGTTCTTCAATGCAGATGCTAAAAATACTGGTGGATGTTTGTGAGGATGACGTCTGGCATACGGTTTACTATGGTCATCCATTCTGGTATCACGTCTACCATGTCGCTTATTTCATTGATTATTGGTTGCGGGAGTATTATAGTAACAGCAGCTTTAAAAGTATGGAGTTTAATGAGCTGATACCGCCGGAGTTCAAGCACCCGGTAGACAGCTCGCTATCTATCTGTCGAGCTGATATGCTGGAATACGTACACCTGCTGTTCATCAAATCGGAGCGTTTTTTCGCGCGCCTTGACGATAAGCGGTTATCTCAACCGGCTGTCGGAGATAGGCATGACTTAACCTATGCCGATGTCATTATGACACAATTGCGTCACATCATGTATAACATCGGCTATCTCAACGGCATATTAAGAGGTCTTGGTTTACAAGAGTCCGATTGGTTCGCCTATAACGAAAACGACTGACGGTTTTTTACTGCCTGTAAACGAACATCTTTCTTACCGATAGCGCTAGGCAAAGCGCAAAAAAAGTTGATGAGACCGTAGATTCGCTGGAAGAAATAAGTTTTGGAATTTAATATGTCAGAAAAAAAGCAAGTCTTACTAAATACTGATGCGCATAACCGATAACCTCTTATAGAAAGATTCCCTGCTTTTTGATGAACTGCTGCCTCTCTTATTCGGGCACAAAATGCGAGGAATTCATTTCACCTATTTGATAAAATGACATCGATGGGAGCTGATTAAATGCAATGGCTAAATGCTTGGAACGATGCTATTCGCTATTTGGAAGAACACTTAGACGATAGCATTGATATGGAACGTGCCGCTCAGATTGCTTGTTGCTCCGTCTTTCATTTCCACCGAATGTTTTCCTATATGGCAGAGGTACCGCTGTCTGAATACATTCGCAGAAGAAGAATGACAAAGGCAGCGGTGGATCTGCAGCAGAGTAGCCAAAAGGTGATTGACATCGCGCTGCGGTACGGCTATGACTCCCCTACCGCGTTTAACCGGGCGTTCCAAGCCATCCATGGAGTTTCCCCTTCTGCGGCAAGAAACCTGGGGATAACGCTGAAGGCCTACCCTCCCATCACCTTCAAAATTACGATTAAGGGAGAGGTTGAGATGAATTACAGAATTGAAAACAGACCGGAGTTTCGAATTGTTGGCGCAAAAAAACATTTTTCGGGCAGCATGGAAGAAAGCTTTGCACGCGTTCCTTTGTTTTGGCAGGAAGTCGCACAGAGCGGTGTAATTCCCCCGCTGTGCGCGCTGATGGACAAACCTCCGTATGGCATATTGGGTGTAAGCACCGGCAAGGATCCCAATAACTTTGATTACTACATCGCCGTTGCCACTGATAAAGATACACCCCAAGACAGGGACGAATACATCGTGCCCGCCTGCACATGGGCAATCTTTGAGTGTGTTGGCCCAATGCCCGAGGCAATTCAAAACCTGCAAAAACGCATCGTGACCGAGTGGCTTCCGGGCTCCGGCTACGAGTATGCCAATGCCCCGGATATCGAGGTGTACTTTGAGGGCGACCAGCAAGCAGAGGACTACAAGTGTGAGGTTTGGCTGCCTGTTACAAAGGCTTAGTTCAATTTACTATACGTTAATAAGCATCCCCGCCAAATAGGCGGGGATGCTTATTAACGAAATACTGTTACATTATTATCGCCAGCACACACAGTTGTTGTAAAATCGTCACGCTTGACAATATCCTATTGAAATAGTATATTATAAATACTTTATAATAGAATTATAATAAGTCTGTGATTATCACGTTTATCAAACTATGACGATATTTTATTTAACGATGTGATGGGGGAAGAATAAAGATGAACAACAAACAAGCCGACAAACAGGTTAAACAACCACAATACCTGATTATGCTCGCTATTGCTGCGGGAGCGCTCGCGATATTTTTGCTGGTAAAACTACTAACCGGTGTAAGTAATGACGTGCAGAATACCCGAGGCGAAACGGTAACAGATGCCGACATTTTAATACCGCTTAACGAGATTACCGAAAACGCCGCTTTCTATCCAGCTGTTGTTAACGGAACCGATTTGGAGGTCATTGCAATAAAAGCGCCGGACGGTACTGTTCGCACGGCGTTTAATACCTGTCAGGTATGCTACCTGTCGGGTAAGGGCTACTACACGCAAAAGGGCGACCAACTTGTTTGCGAAAACTGCGGTAACCGCTTTTCCATGGACGATGTCGGCGTGGTTCATAGTGGTTGCAACCCAATTCCAATCACCGACAGCAACAGAACTGTGTCGGATACTGGCATTACCATCCCGTTAGAAACACTGACCGAGGCAACTACGATGTTTAAGAACTGGAAACGATAATGGGTTATTAACTATACAAGCTAAGAAACAATCATAACAATCGATGAATTGGAGGATGCGCTATGAAAGTTGAAACAATTTATATCGAGGGGATGTCTTGCTCTCACTGCCAGAATGCCGTCAGTAGTGCAATTCGTACGCTCTCGGGCGTAAAAGAAGTTGAGGTTAGCCTTGAGAATAAAAACGCTGTTGTTACGTTCGATGATACGGTGCTTTCGCTTACTGCCATTAAAGCAGCTGTTGAGGATGAAGGCTACCGCATCGTATAACGTTTGAATCTAGCAGAAAACCCGCCTGAGAGGCGGGTTTTCTGCTATCCTGCTAATTACTCGTTTAACAGTGTCTTTACCCATTAACTAAGAAACGTATAACAAGTACTTCTTGCGTTCAGTAAACTGATATGATATTATCAGTTTACTGAACAGTTGAAAAGGAGGTTTCACTATGGAGGCAATTAGCAAGATACTCTCTCAAAACCTAAAGCGACTTCGAGAAGCACAAGGATTGTCGCTAGATCGCATGGCGGAACTGACCGGTGTCAGCAAGAGCATGCTATATCAAATGGAACGGGCGCAGTCCTGCCCTTCTATCACAACGCTTTACAAGATATCCAATGCGCTTAAAATCTCGCTGTCTCAGCTTGTCAGCGAGCCGCAACCCGACACCATTGTAGTGAGCACAAAAGACGTGCGCGCAATTTCTAGTAAGGATCACAGCTTCCGCATCTACACGATGTTTCCGTGCACCAACGAGCGCGGGTTTGAGATCTTTTATTCCGAGATTATGCCGGGTGGAGGGTCCTCCTCCGAAGCGCATCAAGCAGGCACCCGAGAGTATATCACGGTGTTTGAGGGCGACCTCAATGTATTCATTGACGGTAAAACCTTCCATGTCCCCGCACAGCACGCAATCGGCTTTGCGGCGGATGTTTCGCACTCCTACCATAACCCGGGAACAAAACCTGTCGTGTTCTGCGATGTCATCCATTATGCTCATATTAACTAAAATCAATTAAAGCTGAGAATTACCTAGAAAAGAATTTGTGTAAAGGGAAGTACCACAACATGGTTGTAGCAGAAAAATCCCGCATAACGGCACTTGTCCTTGCGTTTTTGACCATTGTACTGTGGTCAAGCGCGTTTGTATTTACAAAGATTGCCCTAAAGCATCTAACACCCGAGACTCTAGGTGCTGTTCGTTATTTGTTTGCCAGCTTGTTTTTGCTCATAATAGCACTGGTAAAGCGAACACGTCTGCCCCGCCTACGCGATCTTCCCGTCATATTTGCGTCGGGTTTTGCGGGATTTGCGTTTTACGCTTATGCATTTAATATGGGCTCTATGCGCGTCACGGCGGCGACTGCAAGTATCCTAATTAGCACAGGACCCATCTTTACCGCCGCGCTCGTCGCACTGTTATACAAGGAGCGCATTAGCCCGCCTTGTTGGCTTGCCATTGCGGTACAGTTTGCAGGGATTGTTATTATTGCCCTTGGCGGGGGTGAACTGTCATTTAACTGGGGTATCATATGGATGGTGCTCGCTGCCCTTGCGATTGCGGTGTATAATGTACTGCAGCGCAGACTACTTAAAACATATACAACCTTTGAGGCAACTACGTACAGCATCTTCTCGGGAACCATACTGATGTCTTATTTTATGATAGACGGACTCGCTCAGCTAAAGGCGGCACCGATTCTTGATATCGTCAACATTGCGTATCTGGGCATATTCCCAGGCGCGGTTGGCTTTTTATTGTGGTCAAAGGCGATGTCTAAGGCGGAGAAAATCACGACAGTAACGAACTTTATGTTTATTACTCCACTGCTTTCGGGCGTTCTTGGCGTGCTTATTATTTCGGAATTCCCCACCGTCGCTACCATCTCGGGCGGCGCAGTGATTATCGGAGGTTCGCTGCTGTACCAGTGGCTTGCACGCAGGAACCAACCGATACAGCCAAAGGACAAATTAGAGGAGAAACCGCATGCAAACGTTAGGTAACAAAGACAACCACTTAGGCGAAGCTCCGTTATGGAACGACCGCCAAAAGAAGCTGTTCTGGACCGATATCTTAAGCGGTGAGGTTTTTTCGTTTTGTCCTCGTTCGAGTGAACTTATCCTTGAACTATCAAGCGGTTATCAAACAGGAGCGTTCTTATTTACTGAAGATGATACGCTAATACTGTTTACCGAGCAAGGGGTCAAGGCGATTCCCAAAACGGATAATGGGTACAACACAGAATACGAGCGCATGCTGTTTTCGGTTGACTTTTCAAGCGGGGAGCGCTTTAATGACGCAATTGCCGATGCATGCGGCCGAATGCTTGCAGGTACCATGAATAAGAGCCATCGGGACGGCAAGCTATATCTATTCGAGACAGGAAAACAACCCAAAGTGCTGCTTGAGGGGCTTGGAATATCCAACGGCATGGGGTTTTCGCCCGACGAAAAGACCTTTTACCACACCGATTCCATTACAAGAACGGTGACCGCATACGATTATTGCTTGCAGACCGGCGCGATTTCTAACCCCCGTGGTTGGTTTGTGCTTGGTAGCGATTACGGAGTTCCCGACGGGCTCACGGTAGACGGCAAAGGGCAAGTCTGGCTTGCGTGCTGGGGCGGCGCATGTGTCTTACATCTTTCACCCGAAGGGGAGATACTCAACCGAATGGACACCCCTGCGCTCCAGACCACCAGTGTTTGCTTGGGGAATGAGGACCTAAAAACGCTGTATATTACCTCCGCGTTTGAGGGTGCCGTAGACCTAAAAAACGCTGCGGACGCGCGGGGCAGATACCTTGGCGGCAAGGTGTATTACACCAGAGTTGCGTGTGAAGGTCTGCCTGAGCATTGCGCAAGAATATAAGCGTTTCACGATAGTATAAACAACAAAACCGCTCATCTCTCGGTACAGCCGAAGATGGGCGGTTGTTTTGTCTACCGTTGTTTTACGCAAGCAGGTCTTTGATTACCTCGCCTGCGAGAATCAGCCCTGCTACTGAGGGCACAAACGACACGCTGCCCGGTATCTGTCTGCGCGCTGTGCAGTGGCGCTTGACGCCCGGAGGGCAGACACAACCCGTTTTGCAGTCGGGTCCAGCACCCTCGGTACGTGGGGTGAGCGCGGGCTCTTTGGAGTACACAACCTTCAGCGATTTGACACCGCGAGCCTTTAGTTCACGCCGCATCACACGCGCAAGCGGGCACACCTCGGTTTTATAGATGTCGGTAACCTCAAACCTTGTTGCGTCAAGCTTATTTCCCGCGCCCATACAGCTGATTATCGGGATGCCAAGGTGTGACGCACGAGTGGCAAGCTCAAGCTTTGCGGAAACCGTGTCGATGGCGTCGACAATGTAGCTATACGGCGACAGATCGTATTCGTCCGCATTTTCCGGCGTGTAAAAGCAGGGATAGACCGTTATCTCAGCGTTTGGGTTAATATCAAGGATGCGTTCACGCATCACCTCGGTTTTTAACCTTCCTACACTGGAGTGGGTGGCTATCAGCTGTCGGTTAATGTTTGTCAGGCATACCTTGTCGTCGTCAAACAATGAAAACGAGCCAACACCCGCGCGGGCAAGAGCCTCGGCGGTATAGGAGCCTACGCCGCCCAAACCAAACACCGCAACGTGTGCCCTGCTTAGCCTGTCTACCCCATCTTCGCCAATCAACAGGCGGGTTCTGGAAAACTGATCTTGTTTCATGAATGGTTTCTCCTTTGCCGCATCACGACCGCAACAATTATTAAGTCTACGCAACAATATCGGTTAATGTGCGCATCGCAAGAATGGTTTCGGTGATAAGATCATCGAGTTCCCAGCCCAGCATGTCCGCGCCGCGTTCAATGACCTCCCGTGAGCAACCCGCCGCAAAATTCAGCGTCTTGTACTTCTTTTTCACCGATTTCAGCTCAAGATCCATTACACTGTTGGAAGGACGCATCAGTGCGACAGCACCGATAAGCCCGGTAAGCTCGTCGGTTGCATACAGTACCTTTTCCATCGTGTGCTCGGGCTTAATATCCACTGTAATTGCATATCCATGGCTTGCTGCGGCACGGATGATACGCTCATCAACGCCGTGTTTACGCATAAGCTCCTGTGTCTTAATGCAGTGCTCCTCGGGGTACTCCTCAAAATCAAGGTCGTGTAACAGACCAACTATGCCCCAAAAATCCACCTCATCACCAAACCCGAGCTTTTGGGCGAAATAACGCATAACGCCTTCCACAATCTGCGCATGCTTTAAATGAAACTCTTCCTTGTTGTACTGTGTCAACAGCTCCCACGCCTGTTCTCTTGTAAGATTAGGCATCGTTACTCACTCCTTTTCGTTTGTAAATGATAATTTTATTTACTCAATAAGTTGGGCAAATGGCGCTTTCTTAGCTACGATGGCCTTATTTTTCCATCGACCCGAGAGGTAATAACTGAGCGCCAGCGTCACACCAAGCGCCCATCCGATTGGGTTGCAAAAGAAGATATCGTCACGACCGATATAATGCGCAATCAGGTACGCGCTTGGTACACGAGCCGCCCACAACGACAATGTAGTCGATAGAAGCGGAATTGTCATCTCCCCCGCGCCGCGCATAATACCATTAACGATAAACATCGTTGCCAGTAGCCAATGGAAGGGGAGAACACGATACATATAAACGAGCCCAGCCTGTATGACTGGTTCGGATGGACTGAACAGGCGCATGAGCCACGGCCCGACCAAAAGCAGAATGGCACTAATAACCAAATTGCAACCGATTGACATGATGAGAGTGATCTTTGCGCCCTGTTTGACGCGATCCATCTTGCCTGCCCCAATGTTTTGACCGACAAAGGTGGTAATTGAAGTAGCAAAGCTCTGAATGGGTAAGAATGAAAACGTATCAATCTTGCTTGCGCCGTTATAGCCTGCCATAAAGTCTGAACCATAGCTATTAACCAGCGATTGCATTGCCATAATACCAATCGAAAAGATTGCCTGTTGTATGCCTGCGGGAACGCCTAGTTTAACTGCCTGTAAGAACAGTGCTTTATCAAATGAAAAATGAAACGGGCGTATGTGCAGGTTGGGGTACTTTTTGTTAATATAGAAAATACCGAACAACCAAGAACTAAATTGCGCAATAACTGTTGCAATTGCAACGCCCGCAACACCCCAACCGAAGACCACCACAAATAATAGGTCAAGAGCAATGTTGATTGCCGTTGCGATGGATAAAAAAATGAGCGGAGACCGGCTGTCTCCCAACCCCTGAAGAATACCCGCGTTTACATTGTAGCCGAGCGACGCAATAATTCCAAGAAAGATGATGGTGATATACAGGTGCGCGTCAGCAAACGTGTCGGCAGGTACTTTCATAATTTTAAGAAATGTACCGCTAAACAGTACGCCAACCACGGTAAGCGGTATGGCACCGATCATAATAGCAGAATAGATGGTGTCTACCGTTTTGCGAACCTTGTCGTTGTCGCCAGCACCAAAATACTGTGCAATCATAATCGTTGCGCCAATGCCAATACCCATAAACAGAGATGTAAACATAAAGATAACGGGAAACGCGGTTCCTACCGCGGCAAGGGCAACACTCCCCACGTAGTTCCCAACCACGATGCTGTCAACCACATTGTACAACTGCTGAAAGATATTGCCGATTAACAAGGGAATGGTAAAGGTTAATATTAACTTGAGTGGGCTTCCCACAGTCATATCAGTTTTGCGTATTGGTGTGTTTGATGATGGCATAGTTTCAATTTCCTTCTTTTCTACATCGTTAGCTTCGTTAAAAACAAAATCTATGCCATTATATCATAAACAACACGACAAATTCAACGAAGCCATTATAACGATGAAGTACTTTGGGTGACAACGAAAACTGTTGACTTTTAACAGTACAACCTAGAATCGTAACATTCCCGATTAAACGATCGTGCCTCAATGTGCTTTTGTGCTTGCGTGTAATGATGCACGCAAAAAACCGACGAATCATCTATATATATTGCCCAAAATTCATAGAGCAACTTTTACGAAACGACGAAACGAAACGATATAACTTGTATTTTGTTCTTTAAAATGGTTCTATTATTATGAGCAACTAAATTGATATGTAGAATATGCTCTTATTGGACTGTTAAATGAGTCGCCCTGTATTACCAATTTCCGATTTATCAAGTGACTAAAGCACGATTATAATTAAGTATGGTATTGCATATAAGGTTTCATTGTAATAAGTACTTGTATCATATTGATGCGAGTGATGGCATCTTAATCCCGTATAAAAGGAGAAATTACGTATGAAGAACATCCCAAAGGTTAAACTCGGCATCATCGCGGCATCACGCGGCTGCTTTCCCATGGCTTTGGCAGAACGCCGCCGCGCGGCGGTAAAAATGGCTTATGGCGACGATTTATACGAATGCCCCGTAGCCGTAGAGTCAGAGCTGGATGCCAAAAGGGCAATGGATGACGTAAAAGCACAAGGGGTAAATGCACTTGTTGTTTATCTGGGCAACTTTGGTCCAGAAACACCAGAAACCCTGCTTGCCGACTGGTTTGACGGACCCATCATGTATGTGGCGGCTGCGGAGGGCGACGGCGACCTGTACGACGGGCGCGGCGATGCGTACTGCGGTATGCTCAACTGCTCTTACAACCTAAACCTGCGCCATAAAACTGCATACATACCAGAGTATCCGGTTGGAACCGCAACAGAGGTTGCACAAAAGATTCGTGAATTTGTCCCGATTGCAACCGCCGTGCTGGGTGTAAAAAGCCTGAAGATTATCGCGTTTGGTCCCCGCCCGGATGATTTTCTTGCCTGCAATGCGCCCATTAAAGCGCTTTATGACCTTGGCGTTGCCGTCGAAGAAAACAGTGAGCTTGATTTGCTTGTTGCCTTTAACAAGCATAAGGACGACCCCCGTATCCCAGCAGTGATGCGGGATATGGCGGCAGAGCTTGGGCCAAACAACAAATATGCCGGTGTTCTGCCCCGCCTTGCCCAGTACGAGCTAACCCTGCTAGACTGGATTGAGCAGCACAAGGGTACGCGTGAGTTCGTGGCGATTGCCGGAAAGTGCTGGCCCGCATTCCAGACCGAGTTTGGTTTTGTACCCTGTTATGTCAACAGCCGTCTGACCGGCTCTGGCATTCCCGTATCCTGCGAGGTGGACATATATGGCGCCTTGAGCGAGTATATCGGCATCTGTGTTTCGGGCAAGCCGACAACACTGCTGGATATTAACAACACGGTGCCCTTATCGATGTACGATAAATCCATCAAGGGAAAATATGATGTTAAGCTTCCCGAGACCTTTATGGGATTCCACTGCGGAAACACCTGCTCTTCCCTGCTTAACGACCCGCATATGGGGTATCAACTGATTATGAAGCGTGACCTTGAGCCCGAGCTCCCCGAGCCGGACATCACACGCGGCACCCTCGAAGGCGATATCAAGGCAGGCGACATCACGTTTTACCGCCTGCAATCCACCGCAGCAACGGAGCTTAAGGCATACATCGCCCAGGGAGAGGTTCTTGACGTCCCTACCGAAAGCTTTGGCTCTATCGGCATATTTGCGATTCCCGAAATGGATCGGTTTTACCGTCACGTGCTAATTGCAAAGTGCTACCCGCATCACGGCGCTGTGGCATTCGGGCATTACGGCAAGGCGTTGTTTGAGGTGTTTAAATACCTTGGTATAACTGATATTGCCTATAATCAGCCCAAAACACTGCCGTATCCCGGCGAAAATCCGTTTTCTTAGCCTAAAAACCAACGACATTAACCGCTTAAACCGATGAGAATCATAAAAAAGTCAGCATCTGTAAGGGTGCTGACTTTTTACTCTGAGAAATCAAATTACATTGTAACGATGGCTAGACATCATTCCCAAATCTCATATATTATAATCTGATTGAAAAGTGTATAAAAATCAAGTCTCAAGCTCTGACATATGGGTTTTGACGCGGATTCTTCTCTTCACTTTTATCAAAGGAATTGTATTGTTGATTGTATCAACCGAGCCTGTTCAAAACGCAGCTGCGTCAACGTCGACACGCCCTAGTAACAACCGACTTTTTATTTCATATAATTTAGTATACTGTTAAAATTAGCGTGTCAGAGAGGCATCTGTATATGAAATATAAGGTAGTAATTTATTGCGATAAACTTTATGCGGGTGATATTTTATGGGGATTTCAGGCAGCAGGTTGTGAAGCGCAGATAATCGCACCGACTACTATTGAAGATTTTGATAGGACAATGGATAAACTAAATCCGGATTTATTGATCCTTTCCTCCTATATGGGCTATTTTAAACAACCTATGCTTATTCATATCGGTTCTAGAAATTCACCAAAGTATAAGTGTGTCTGCTGGGATACCGAAGGTGTTGGCCAGTTAAATTTACAGATGACGG
>JAEZVA010000046.1 GCA_023443315.1 Bacillota bacterium
CGATGCCCTCACGGTGGCGTTGCCCGATGCCCTCACGGTGGCGTTGCCCGATTTAATTGACGCCTTATCGGTTACTACAAGAGCGTATCCTTTTTGTTCTTTTACAAATATCCAGTTCTCGCCGTTGGAAAACTCGATGATGCCCTGATAATCCGTTGGCAGCGCGTCGTACTCGTCTTGTGTGCGAACAACAGCGCGCGAGCAATCAACGGGATAAAAATACTTTGGATCGACGTCATATGTGCCTGCGTTGCCGTTGGTGTGTTCAATGATTTTAATGGTTATCTTACCGGGGGCAACCTTCACGACCAGACCTTTAGTCATTTTGGATGTTGTGATACTGTATTCTCTGTCCGCTTCCGGCTTTCCCGTGACAATCATGCCTGTTTTTATGTTCATCTTGACAATTCCCTCCTATCAGGTATAATTTAGTTAATCAGTTTTCACGTGCGCTCGTCCTTGTTGGTAGCAGGGGCGGGCGCGTTGTTTTGTTTGCATGGCGTGCAGGCCATAGTGCCATCGCGATAGCAATTGTAAATTGCGATGTGCGTCCTGCGCCCGTCAACCATTTTTGTGCCGCATCCAACGGTACGACGTTGTTTGCAGTTGTTGCACTCGGGGTTATCGTGGCTGTTGAGCATTGATGTTACCTCCTCACTTATTAGTCTTGAAAAACGCCTGCGCGAAGCCGGGCGGGGTGATGGCACGTAGGGCTGCGCGTTTTGCGTCGCCTTTGAATTGCCCTATATAGTCGGCGCACCATTCTGGTACTGCGGGCTTTGTCCATCCGGGCGCGTGTGCGTGGCACTCCTTCTCAAATTCCGGACGTTTGGTTACAGTCTCCATCGGTTCCCTGAACCAGCCCCAAATGTAAGTCAGCTTGCCCTTATCCCCACCGAATTGCCATTGTTCGAACGAGTAATGCGGTCTACCAAGATATTTTGCAAGTGGCGATGGAGATAATAATCCGGCGGGATTCTCCAAAGCCCAGAATTTCAGATTGTCATAAACGGCACAATGCTGGATGATATCTATACAAGCGTTAACAATAATTAAGGCAAAAGGTATGTCACGCTTTCTGCGGCCGTTTAAAGCTTGTGAAAACTCCGTACACGGTGGCGCTGCCAATATCCCGTATACATCCGCAGGCGGCTCATATGTAATCACATCGTACTCTGGTAAGGTAATCAGCCGCACGTCGTAGCCGGCATCCTTGTATGGCTTACTCCAACTGCCGGTACCGCCGCACAGGTCGAGGATTATCTTTGGCTTGCCGGTGCGGGGGTCTATGTGGCTCATTTGCGTCTCCTCCTAACTCTATAGCTCAAAACCGTCAGCACCCCAGCCACCGCCACCATCACGCCCGCAGCCAGTATGGATGCCTCGATTACTACGGCGCAGAGCCCGCAGAGCACAAATGCGGCGGATTGGAGTTTTTCGCGGCGGGTCATGCCAACACCCCCGCAATTTCCTTAATCAAGGCATGTACCTTGTCCGCCTTGTCCTGCGGCAAGTCCTCTCTTACGCATTCATCAATGCCTTGCAGTGTCGCCATGATGTTGATGCCGGGGTTGTACTTGCGCAAGATAATTTGACCGCCGTCAGCCGCAAATATTTCGATTGGGGTGCCCATCTCGATACCATATGTGCGGCAGAGTTCACGGGGGATTACGATACGCCCGAGGTTGTCAACCTTGCGGACTATTCCTGTTGCTTTCATTGGGGGCTGCCTCCATCTTCCTGATTTGAGCCTGCAACGCATCATTTTTGCGCCGCAAACGTCTGTTATCATCATTAGCCTTAATCAGCTCCGCTGACAGGCTAGCAAGTGTGCCGTCCTGCCTGTATTCGTTGCTGGTCACGACCTCGCACAAATACAGCGCTTGACTTGTTGACCTGTCGATGCTTTCTGTCTTTTCAACTTGTAAGATAACGTCGCAACAATCCCTGATTCCGGCAATCGTCCTAAGCACAAATCTGCTATTGCGATGTGTTTTTACCATCCGGCTTTACCTCCTTAATCTTTTTCAAAATCTTCTCCAACCCCTTGCGCTTCGCAATATCCCGTCTGCACTCCTCGCGGATTAACGCCTCCAGATAATTGTCACGGTCGCGGGGGGTGGCAAAGGTGAGGATTGTTTGTTTCATACATACACCTCCAGCAGCACGAGCAGTAGCACTATGTAGCCGAGCACGCAGAGCACGTCAAAGGCGTTGATTTTGTTGTTCACGAGTTTGTCCCCCTCGGGATTAAGTGCATACCGCGCACATATCGGATAAACCCCTCTTTCGGGATTTTGAATCGTTCACCCACGACGATGACAGGGAACCCAAGCATGTGCGGGTCTTTGCGGGCTTGGTTGCGGATGGACTGAGCATCGACACCGAGGAATTTTGACACGTCGTCAGGGACGAGCAGTTCTTTTGGGATTGCTTCGATGTCTTTTAGGGTCATGGGGTTTTCTCCTTTCTTTGGTTGTCCTCATTTCACCATTGATGTATAATAATGGCGAAAGGGGGTGATGCTGTGTCTGATCTCAAAAAACCGGGAACCGACAATCAATCAAAAGGTACGTACAAAGAAGTCGGACCCAAAGGCGGGCAGGTAGATAAACCGAGGATTGTGAAGATTGATCCGGGCGATCGCTTGCCGCCTACACAAAAGCCGGGGCATAAGTGGGAAAAGCAGTAGTCCAGCCGAAAGCCGTTGTAACCGCAACGGCTTTCAAATTTCCACCCTGCGCCGCGAAAAACAGATACACTTACCAAAAAGATTGATTTGAAGCCATGATTCACAGTATCGCTTTCCGTTCTCGGTGTATCGGGTGATGAAGTGATGCATTTACATCCTCCTTTCTGTCCGATAAAGCGGACACAGATTGTGTTAGGATGGGAGCTGTAGAATCTCCTTGATAGCCCCCTCAAGCCTGGGACTGTTGAGCTGACCCGTCATGAGCTTATACAGGCTGGAGCTGTCCACATACATGCCAGTCTTGCTTTTGGGTTGCTCAATTAGCCATTCCTGCGTCTGCCCGGTCGAAATAAGTTTGGTCTTTATCTCGACGCCAAGAGGCACAAGAGCACGCTTTCGCATAATTTTCCTCCTTTTTTTTACAAAATCATTGACAATTACGGAAATAAGTAATATACTCAATGTGTCAGCACGAGAACTTACTGCGTTCCGTTATCTATTGTTAGTATATTACCGAAAACGGTAATAGTCAACATTAAATTAAGGATTGCAGTAATTTTGTCATTATGCCTAAATTGAGGTGGAAGATTATGAGCAATCTTTATAATCGCATTGAAGAGCTCTGTAAAAAAGCCGGGATTAACGTAACTACTATGTGTAGAGAAGCAGAAGTAAGCAGAGGCAATTTGTCCGATTTAAAAATGGGACGACAAACTGGATTGTCTGCAGTTAATGCCGATAAAATCGCGTCCTACTTTGGAGTAACCGTCGGATATCTTTTAGGCACAGACAACAAAAAAGCGCCCGCCACAGAGGGCGAGCGCGAGATTGGTTATGATGATTTTACGTATGCCTTTTTCGACGAATCCAAAGAACTGACCGATGAAAACAAGCAAAAGCTTTTGGAAATGGCGAGGTTCTTTAAGCAGCAACAAGACAAAGAAAAGAACGATTGACGGAGATTTTCAATGGTGGAATTGAGCACGCTATATGAGGATTTGCGCAAGCAGCAAGTCACTCTGTATCCGTATGATGTTGGAAACGAGAAAAGTGTGACCGTTGAACTTAATAATAAATTCGCGATATTCTTGGATCCGTTTCGGGTCGATTCGCTTCAAGAAATGAAACTTATACTCGCCCATGAGATAGGTCACTGTGCAACAGGTTGTACGCACAAGGTATGTAGCCCATTAGATATTGTCCAGCGTCATGAGTACAAAGCTAACCGGTGGGCGATAGAGCGGTATCTGCCGTTTGACGACCTGAATCACGCCGTCAAACAAGGCTATACTGAGCCGTGGCAATTGGCTGATTATTTTGATTTGCCGGAGAGTTTTGTCTGCCGGGCAATCACGCACTACACCGAGGTAAGGCGGATGGTAATAGGGTAATAGGGGTAGTTGGTCAAAGGACGTTGAATTATAGCTAATATTGGTATATAATTACTTAAATACCAGTTAAGGAGGACGATGACATGTTTTGCCCAAGATGTGCGACGGTTAACCAGGATGATAGTAAGTTTTGTCTTAAGTGTGGACAACCCCTGCAAGAGGGTGCGATTGTGCGACCTGTTGTGGCAGTTAAGCAGCAATGGTATGAGCAGCAGGGGATCGTGGTTCTTTTCTTAATCTTCTTTTTCCCTTTAGGGTTATTTCTCATGTGGCGATACGCAAAATGGCATATAGCGGTGAAAATCGTGATATCTTCGCTTTTCGCTTTGGCTTTAATCATAGGTGTGTTTAACCCTCCGCCGCAGAAAGACGCGACGGGCAATGGCAACCCAGTTGTGCCAGCTGTTGCTCAGACGTCTAGTATTGACACATCGTCAGCGACAGAATCGTCGCCTGCTCAATCAAAAGCAGAACCCATTACTCCAACATATGAATATGAAGTAACTGCCGACAATCTTATTGCCGAATATGATGCAAACGAGATTAGCGCGGATGAAAAATACAAGGGTAAGTATGTCAAGGTAACGGGTGTCGTTAATAGTATCGGCAAGGATATTTTAGACAATGCATACATCACGATTGGCGAGAGTGACGAAACTTTCTCGTGGGTACAGGCATACTTCAAGGACAACACGGAGATATCCAAAGCTGCTAAGTTGTCAGCGGGCGACAAAGTGACCTTGATAGGCAGGGTAACGGGCGGAACCTTCAGTGTCACGATGAAAGATTGCGTAATTGTTGATGAATAGTGTCGCGCTCCGAGTGGGAGAGGGGACTGAAAAAAGGGGGTAGCCCTATGCCAAACGATTATAAATCTCGGCTGCGCAGGGTGGCTGTTGTAAGTGTTGTTACACTTATAATAACGTGGGGTTTTGTCGCTTATCTCATGTGGTTGACCAACCAGCAGGAGCGGCAAATTGATGCGCTGAAAGCTGAGCTATATGCTTACAGCAGATCGAGCGACGACGCGGTAATGTGGATTTAGCAGGGGAGGGGTACCGATGTCTCAAACTAAAAAATCCCGCCGCCCAAACGGCGACGGGAGCTTCGTCAAACGCGGTAATCGTATTTACTGGCGCAAGACGGTTGGACAAGACGAACACGGCACACCTATCCGAAAGGAGTTTCCTGGCGCGACGCAAAAAGAGTGCCGGGCGGCGTATGAGGCGTGGAAAAAAGAGCGCGAGGACAACGCCCCTGTCGCAGTATCTCCTGACATAAAACTGGGGGCGTGGCTTGACTTGTATCTTGAAACGTACGTTAAGCCTAGAGTGCAGGATACGACGTATGAGTTATATTGTCAAACCAAACGCTCTTTGCCCGAAGCGCTGTTATCTCAAAAAACATCCGAGGTTACTCAAATAGAGCTGCAACGGGCAATCACCGCGCTGGGCAAGAGCCGCAGCTATATTGACAAGTTGTTAGTGATCCTGCGAGCCGCGTATAATACAGCCATAGATAATGGGTTAACTTCGCGCAACCCAGCGCGTGCAATAAAAGCACCGCCAGCACAATCAAAGCCTCGCAAGATCTACACCGAAAAGCAAATCAACCAGATATTTAACTCTGCGCTGAACTGGCATCTATCTACAAAGCATAAACGAGACCAGCACACGCGACTTGTATGCGGATATGCGATAATAACCCTTGCGGTAACAGGTATGCGCAGGGGAGAGGTTTTAGGTCTCAAATGGAGCGATATATATGCGGACAAAATTGTTGTCCGCAGGGCGGTCGCAAGGACAAAGTCAGGCGCGGCTTATGTTGAGGATAATAAAGCAAAGACGGTCGGCAGCTTGAGAGAGATACCAATCCCGCTGTGGCTGTTCGATTTGCTCGAGAGTTTACCGCACACGACAGAGTTTATTTTTCCTACTGGCAAGGGTCACCTGATGTCGCCGGATAGCTTCAACCGAGCGTTTAGTCTGTTCTGCAAATACGCGGATGTGCCGGAACTCACGCCCCATAATCTAAGACATACTTATGCCACGCTTGCGCTCGGCAATGGCGCCAATCTGAGAGTGGTACAGGAGTTACTGGGGCACACAGATATTAAGACCACGGCAAGATATTTGCACCCTGATTTCGTTCAAAAGCAACAGGCTGTGGAGGCTATTTTTTTCTCGAAAGCTTCACCAGTTGCTTCACCAGTAATTCAAAATTCTGCGCAAGACCGCGCCACAAAACAAGGCGTGGAGCCACAAAAACGTGATGATTGAGCGGGTCGATTCCTGCTTGACATGCAGGAGGTCGATGGTTCAAATCCATTCATCTTCACCAAAAAACCCTTGAAGTTTCAATGCTTCAAGGGTTTTTTATTTTTAGAATAACCCACTTTATAACCCGCTTATCACTTTAACAAGTTTTCAAACGTCTTTTCAAGGATGTTTGCTGTCTCGTCTTGGTCTCCTTGCATTTGGTGAGAATAGACTCCGTAGGTATCCATATCCTTACTGTGACCGACCGCCATTTTTAACAAGCCTTCTGGTAAACTTTTAGCGGCAGAAACAAACGTATGTCTCATTTCATACGGTGATGCTTCGGACAATCCAGCGGCAGATCGATATCGAACCCATCGCTTATAATACAGCTGCTGATCGGTACATTCACCCTGTTCATTTGGGAATACATAACCTGATTTTATATTGTGCTCTCTCAAGAGATCGATTTGCGATTAAAATATGGCCGCTGTTATCTTATGCAATTTAAACGTCCTCATTGCATTATCGTTTTTACCTCTCGTGGTGTCGCGATACTTATTGATGCTGGGCCGTAGATTGACACAGTGGTTTGATATATCTTCCCACCTTAACCCGATAAGTTCCCATGGTCGTAATCCCGTGGCAACATGAAAACGAAATGCGTGGATATAGAATTCAAATTTGGGCTTACCTTTGTAAAGAGTTGTATCACAGGTAAATAGCATTTTGATGTCGTTGGGTTGAAGCACGGTGCGCTCACTCGGTTTCGCAGATTTTGGGATCGTCAGGAACTCCGGCACAAGAGACGTTAGTTTTTTTCTTCGGCAGTACTTAATAAACGCAATCATGCATGCGCGGAGATCAATCAGTGTCTTTTTTGCTTTACCATCAGCAAAAGCGTTATCAATCACATACTGCAAATGTTGTTCAGACAAGCGGTCTATTTTTATATGCCCCCAAGCAGGTTTTATCTAGTTACGCACAAATGCCTCATATACGTTCCAGTGGCTTTTTGAGGGGGATTCTATCCACTCGTCGTACAGTTCGTTTATGCGCCTGTTTTTGCTCTCTATGCCATCATCTACCCACTCATCAGCTTTACGGTTGCACTCCCTTTGACCAGTCCTACCAGGAGTGGAACAGGTAAAGGTGCGTCGCACCCCATCCTTCTGCACTTTAATCTGCCAACGTTTGTAGTCTTCAAGCCAGACGGCTGTATTGGTGCGCTTGCCCACGGATTTCCCCCATTTCAATTCACGCTCGCCCTGCCGGGGAGCAGACTGATATCAATTAAGAATGTATGTGCTGATGGCCCTGCAGATGGCAGGCACGTCCGCCCGTGCCACAAACTCAAACTTTACCTTGCCGAGACCGCTAAACCAAAGCTCAAGCTCACTATCTAAGTCAAGCACGCCGGCAGTCTCCACAGAGTAGGCTTGGATTTTGCTGTACGGCAGCGACGTGTAGTCTTTCTTCTTCCCGGTAATACCCTGCACATTGATGGCGATAATGCGTTTTGTAGTAAATACCAACATGTCACGGATGCCTTGATATGTGCCGATTAACCCCTCACCCTCAATTATAAGCGGGCGAACGACGTTAAAGATTGGCTCCGGGTCGACGGGTCGCAGTTTGGCAAAAGTAGCATTCTGGAAATCAATCATTATTAACACCCTCCGTAATTGGCGGGCAGAGCCCGTCAATATATTACTGTTATATCCATATAGTTATACTGTTTTCAACAGACTTTGGTTCCGCATCTTCTGAATCCGAACTGTTAGAAGATGCGTTGAGCTGAGCAGTCAGTTCATTAATTTGATGCTCCTGTTGATTGGTAAGCCACATTAAATATATAACTAAGCCCAAGTCAATACGAGGGCAATGCAAACGAAGCATGCGGATTTGCGCAATCTGGATATGTATTCTTGTTGTACGATACGTCCTCCCATTACCCTATAATAGCGGTGCATTTCATCAATAGGTAACATTTTCACTAAACAAACCGCATGATTAAGCCATCCGTCAGTTGTGACAGGGCGGCTTAATTTATTGTTATGTAAACCTTCACCAATGATACAGGGGAGCCGCGCTAAGCAGCCACCCCTGTTTTGCACTAGACTGGGCTACTTGGTTCGCCACCTGTTGCCGCAGTTTTGGCAAACAGCTTCCGAATGCGTTTTTGACTTTGTTTTACTGTTGGTCAATAGCGGAATAATAAGTATAAGCCCGAATGTGCAGATAGCGAGCAAAATCCACAATGCCCAGCCGATGCACCCTCTGTGCTTTGTTTTTATGTCGGTCACGACTTGTACAACTACGTTTGTACTGCCGCACCTTCCACATCGCAAGCCCCCCGCTTGTTGTGTGTCCGGGCGCGTGACAGGCTGGTTCACAGCTTTTGCGCACTTCATGCAAAAATTACTGCCCTCTGGATTTTGGTTACCGCAATGGGGACAAATCATTTTAATATCCTCCTCGCTTTACACATGCGACTAATTTATCTCTGTATAATTATATATTATTCATCAACAAATCAAAAGCGGATTTCAATAGTCTGACGTGGTAAGTGTTGGCAAACAACGGGCTTTGAGGAAAGGTGTAGAATAAACAAAAGAAAAGGTGTGTTTCAACGCAATCTGTTTTGTCAAAGACCGCTGATTGTCGCCTTATTTCGTATCATGCTCGTGTATGTCGCATTGTGCAATTTATGCATATGATGTACCAAAGGAGGACATCAGTATGCCCAGAAGAAGCCCGTTCTGCCGCGTATTCCCGTGGTTCCCATACTGCGGCGTGCCACGCCCACCATTCCCGCCGCCACGCCCACCGTTCCCACCGGGACCGCCGCCGCGTCCACCGGGACCGCCACCGCGTCCACCGGGACCGCCGCCGCGTCCACCGGGACCACCGCCGCGTCCACCGGGACCACCGCCGCGTCCACCGGGACCACCCCCGCGTCCACCGGGACCGCCGCCTGGACCGCCGTGGTGGAGATAGTAATCGCACAGAAAGGCCGCCTTTTGGTGGTCTTTCTTTTGTGTATCTCTCGCAAGGGGTTTGTTGCAAATCCTCTGCATGTATAATAGAAAAACGCATAGCATAAACAATAGAGGTGTGCGCCGACGTTTTGATACCTGCAGGTCTGATTAGAGAAAAGGAGAAGCGGTTTCAATGAGGGTGATTGTGGTTGGCGGAGGTTGGGCGGGTTGTGCGGCCGCAGTATCGGCAAAAAACAACGGTGCGCAGGTAATACTGTGTGAGCGCACCGATATGCTGCTGGGCACTGGGCTTGTGGGCGGAATTGTTCGCAACAATGCCCGATTTACCGCTGCCGAGGAGATGATAGCGCTTGGAGGCGGCGCATTGTTTGAGATTATGGACGCAAACGCACGGCATACAAACATCGACTTTCCCGGGCACCGGCATGCCACCCTTTATGACATCGCAAAAACACCCACCGCCGTCCACCGCTATCTAGTGGGAATTGGTATCGATATTCGTGTGCAGGCTCGGGTTACCGGGATGCGGATGAGTGACGGCGTGATCGAAGCGGTACGCACTGGTAGTGGGGACTGGTTGGATGGGGACGTCTTTATCGATTGCACTGGCACGGCAGGACCGATGAACAACTGCACAAAGTACGGAAACGGCTGTGCCATGTGCATCCTGCGCTGCCCCAGCTTTGGGGGCAGGGTGAGCCTTACTGCCATGGCGGGGGTAGAGGAACAAAACGCAATCAGGTCGGACGGCACACTGGGTGCTATGAGCGGGGCGTGCAAGCTGCACAAAGACTCCTTGTCCCCTGAGCTTGTCCTTCAGCTTGAAAAATGCGGGGTGGTTGTCATTCCCCTGCCTGAAGACCTGCGTGAGGATCATCTGGTGATTAAGGCATGCCAGCAATATGCGCAGAGTGACTATGTCAGCAATCTGGTGCTGCTCGATACGGGACATGCAAAGCTGATGACCCCATATTTTAGCCTAGCACGGCTGCGGATGGTTGCGGGGTTTGAAAATGCTCGCTACGAAGACCCCTATGCTGGTGGCAAGGGCAACTCGGTGCGTTTGCTCGCAATGGCGCCGCACGATGACGCTATGAAGGTGCGTGGGGTAAACAACCTGTTCTGTGCGGGTGAAAAGGCGGGACCGTTTGTTGGGCATACCGAGGCGGTCGTCACGGGTACATTGGCGGGGTACAACGCGGTGCGTCATTGCCAAGGACTAAATGCACTGGTTTTGCCGCACGCTCTCGCGGTGGGCGAGGCGCTTAGCTATGTCAGCAAGATGATGCAGACCGAAGATGGGCTGATGCTCAAATACACATTCTCCGGCTCGGTACTTTTTGATCATATCAAAGCGCTTGGGCTGTATACGACGGACGTTTCAGTCATTCGAAGGCGTGTGCATGAGACAGGGCTTGCGGGGATTTTTTCCGAGCAAAAGGTTTCCGTACCCATTCAAGGTGACAGAAGCGACGCATAACAGCGTTGTAAACAGTAAAGGGTCACCCAAGTCAATTTGAAATCGTTTCCTCCTTGCTGGGATTTGCACCAATTCCTGCGTGGGTCGTGTTCTGAATACGCCTGTTGTTTTGGTACACGCTGTGGTACAATACACAATAGAGTAGCAGGCGAAGGAGACGACCATATGGATAAAAAACCGTTGCAGGATATGACAAACGAGGAGCTGTGGCAGCTGTTTCCCGTCATCCTGTGCGAGCACGACCCGGCATAGAGCATGCATTACCAACAAGAAAAAGAGCTACTGCTACGGTCGATTGGTGGCGTGGTTAAGCGCATTAGCCACATCGGCAGCACCGCCGTACCGGGGCTTGCCGCAAAGCCGACGATCGACATCCTGCTTGAGCTGTGCATCGAGGCAGACACCGAGCAAGTCAAACGGGATATTCTCGCTTTGGGCTACCTGTTTTCTGCCCAGCCGAACAATCCCCCGCCCCATATGATGTTCATGAAGGGGTATACCCCCCCGCGGCTTTGAGGGACGGGTGTTTCACCTGCATGTTCGCTATTACGGTGATTGGGACGAGCTGTATTTTCGCGATTACTTAATCGACCACCCCGAAATGGTCGCAGAGTATGCACGGCAAAAGCTTCTGCTTGCTACGCAGTACCGGCACAACCGCGACGCCTACACCGACGCAAAGACCGTGTTTATCAAGTTCGCAACCGAGCTTGCCAAAGCGGCATATGCGGGCAGGTACACACCTAAGTAAATATCTTGCCCTTTTGTTTTACAATCTAGGGATTTCGATAAAACAGAAAAGACACCCTCGCATGAAATGAACTGTACCAGTAAAAACGGACAGTGACAAATACCCCCTATCGTAGGATAATATAACTACGATAGGGGGTATTATCATGTCAGGGAAAAATACGAGGCAATATACACATATACAAACGCTGGAA
>JAEZVA010000067.1 GCA_023443315.1 Bacillota bacterium
TTGGACCTTGTTTTCCTTGCGCGCCTTGCGGGCCGGTTGGTCCGGTTGGACCCTGTATTCCTTGCGCGCCTTGCGGGCCGGTTGGTCCGGTTGGACCCTGTATTCCTTGCGCGCCTTGCGGGCCGGTTGGTCCGGTTGGACCCTGTATTCCTTGCGCTCCCTGCGGACCTGTTGGACCCTGTATTCCTTGCGCCCCCTGCGGACCTGTTGGTCCGGTCGGACCCTGTGGTCCCGGACATCCTGGACGCCCCGGACGTCCCGGATCACCCTGCGGCCCCTCCGGTCCTGGAACACCCCTTGGTCCTCTTGGTCCGGGAGGTCCCTGGCAGCATCTGCAGCATCCGCACCGATTCCCCCGTCCCATCAAACGCACTTCATCTTGTACCTGTTCTTGAGCGATACGGTTTCTCGCATCTTGCCTAGCCTGCTCCCGTGCTTGTGCCCGTGCTTGCGCCTGCGCCTTTATCTGCTCTTGCGCCTGCGCCACTGCCTGCATGCGAGCCTGCGCTTGCGCCTTTGCTTGTTCCTGAGCAAATAATTGCGCTTGCACGTTATTCTGCGCTGCAGCATTTACAGGTGATGAACTTCCGTTGTTCATACGGCGACGGCGCATTGGATTGTTTGGCAATATATACATGCGTATGTCTCCTTTTCATCAGACTTGACCAATATTCTTGTCTATACCATTGTATGTGCCACAACAACAAACGGTTAAAAGAGGCTACGCCGTTTTATCATGTCTTATTAGGTCAATAGTTATCGCTCAAAGGCGATTGTGTGCATTATTCTGTGAAATAAAAACAGCCCTTGTATGTGCTCTTAACACCATACAAGGGCTGTTTTTATGGCTCTATAATAAAAGTTGTGGTAAGCAGCAAATAGAGCTCAAAAAGAGCAAAAAAAGAGAGCATATTTGTGGAAAAACCGATAGAATGGAATTGCTTAAGAAACCATCATCGGAGGAACACAATATGCTCTCTACTCATATTACAGAAAAACTGATCGGATTAAAAGGGGTAATCATAAAAAATGTTGAGGAGCAAGACGGAGTAACACAGATAACAATAGGGATTGCAAGGAAAGTACACCGTTGCCCCTGCTGTGAGCAAGAAACAGATTCGGTACATGATTACCGATTGCAGCCCGTCAAAGACATCCCAGCCTTCGGCAATCAAGTGGTGCTTCTATACCATAAGCGCCGCTATCGGTGTAAGGTTTGCGGAAAGTGTTTTTGTGAAAAGAACACCTTCTTACCCTGCTACCACCGTATGACGAACCGCCTCTCAGCGTATGTAATAGACCGTTTAAGGGAGACCTGCTCGTTTACCAGTATTGCAAAACAGGTAAACCTGTCTGTATCAACTGTCATCCGCATCTTCGATCTGGTTCAATACGGCAAGCCGCAATTAGGGAATGTAGTTGCTATTGATGAATTCAAAGGAAATACGGCAAACGAGAAATATCAATGCATTCTTACAGACCCAGAAAACGGTCGTGTTTTAGATATCCTTCCGAATCGCTATATGCATAACTTAGCAGCTTACTTCAAGGATTTAGACCGTTCAAAGACTTCATTTGTCGTCAGTGACATGTGGCAGCCCTATGCAGATATCTTCAATACATACTTTAAAAATGCCACTCATGTTTTGGACAGATACCATGTCATCCGGCAGGTTGTATGGGCTTTTGAAGCGGTACGAAAAGAGGAGCAAAAAAGGTTCTCTAAATCCCACCGACGATATTTTAAGCGCTCCAAGTCACTCTTAATCAAGTGCTTTGATTTCCTTTCCGATGAGCAAAAACAGCAGGTTAACGTTATGCTTTATTCCAGTCCGAACCTGTCCAGTGCGTATTACTTCAAAGAAGCTTTCTTTAAAGTTACCAAGATAAAGGATGCTGTTCTGCTTCGCCAAGAACTTTCCTCTTGGGTTCTTAACGCCCAAAACTCCACCCTTCCTCGTTTTCAACAATGTGCCAATACCTTCACCAACTGGGCGTCCGAAATGATTAATGCCTTTACCTGTACTTATTCCAACGGTTTCACCGAGGGCTGTAACAACAAAATCAAGGTCTTAAAACGTAACGCTTATGGCTTCCGTAACTTTAACCGCTTCAGAAACAGAATCCTTCATGTTTTCAATCATCAAAAAGCAGCTATGCCTGCTTAACGCAAACTTAGCTGCTTTTTTCGTTCCCATTCTTTCCTTTTCCTGCACCACTACTATTGACAGAGAGCCTGAAGAAATAATGCGAAACCTTGCCCAACACGGCTGATACGTACAGCAAGCCCCCGCCGGAAAAACTCCGGCGGGGGCTTGCATTTTATGTGTTATCTGCTTTTAATCGTCGTCATTGTCGGGCAGCAAATCGCCCGCATTGATGATTCTTCCGCTCTGGCGGGAGATATACGAGATGGTCTTGCGGGGGCATACCGCAATGCACGCACCGCAGTTGGTGCACTTTTCGGTGTCGATAAACGCAAGGTTGTCGCTTACGGTAATCGCGTCCGAATCACATGCCTTAACGCAACGCAGGCAGGCGATGCAGCTTTCTTCGCACTGCTTCATCGCAATGGCACCCTTGCTCTTATTTTGGCAGGTAACAAAGGCGGAGTCGTCGTCGGGGATCAGCGAGATTAGCGCCTTGGGGCAGGTGACGACGCACACGCCGCAGCCGGTGCACACCGAGCGGTCTACCACGGCAACGCCCTCCTCCAGGTGGATGGCGTCAAACGGGCAGCCCTTTACGCAGTCGCCAAAGCCGATGCAGCCATACTGGCATTTGCCGCCGCCCGCATGCAGCAGGTTTGCCGCCGCGCAGGTGGTAAGACCTTTGTAATCATAACGCTTGCCGGTAATCGAGGTGCGCCCCGTACACGCCACAATTGCAAGCTTGCTTGGCGCCGCCTCGGCGTCAGTTCCGAGTATTCGGTTAATCCCCTCAAGCGTCGCCTTGCCGCCGGGGATGCATTTGTTTGGGGCGGCAGTGCCCTCACACACCGCCTTCGCATAATCATCACAGCCCGCACAACCGCACGCGCCGCAGTTGGCACCGGGCAATACCTCTCGGATAAGCTCAATGCGCTCGTCCTCCTTTACGGCGAACAGCTTGGAGGCGACCGCAAGACCTAGTCCACACACCAACCCAATGGCGGAGACAATCCCCGTGGGTAGCATGATGGACGAAATACTGATATCCATCCTAATAAACCATGCCTTTCTGTTTTACGCCCAAAGTGGTGTAAAGCGATTGTATGTGAGTGTGGGAGTCTGCCGCCTTGCGGCGGATATCCCCATAGTCGGTCGTCGCGTCGGACAGAGAAGGCTTGGCCCTTTCATTTTCGATACGGCAGCTGACTTTACTTTTTTGACAAAACCCGTGTTGCCTGCTTTACTTAAATATTCCCTCAACCACGCCCGAGAAGCCGACAAACGCAACCGAGACAATGGCCGCCGCCACCAGCGTGATGGGCAGTCCCTTAAATGCCTCAGGCACATCCGCAACCTCAAGCCGCGAGCGCACGCCCGAGAACAACACCATGGCAAGCATAAAGCCTAAACCGGCGCCGAGGGAGTTGACAAGCGACTGGGCAAAGGTGTAGCCGTTTTCAAAGTTAAGCAGGGTAACACCCAGCACCGCGCAGTTTGTTGTAATAAGCGGCAGGTAGATGCCAAGCGACTTGTAAAGCGCCGGAATGTGCCGTTTTAGCACAATCTCAACCAGCTGTACCAGCGCGGCGATTACAAGGATAAATACGATAGTCTGAAGGTACCCGTAGCCGCTCGGCTCCAAAATACCCGCGTAGATTGGGTAGGTTGCGGCAGTGGCAAGCACCATAACAAAGGTAACCGCCACGCTCATGCCAAACGCGCTATCCAGCTTTTTGGATACGCCAAGGAACGGGCATATGCCGAGAAAACGCTTGAGCACGAAGTTTTCAACCAAGATTGCGCTTAGCAGGATAATTGCCATCTCTTTCATTGTGCATTATCCTCCTTATTGGTTTCGTCTATGGCGTCTGCGCCTTGGCACAGTCCCTTAGAGGGACAGGAGCCACAGCCTGTTACGGCAGGCTTACGCCCAAACTTTTTTAGGATAACCGCGGTAAGCGCCATCAGTACACCGAATACAAAGAAACCACCCGGCGCCTGTGATAGGATTCCCATCGACGGTACCGATTCGGGCACGATGCGAATATCAAACCAGCTGCCGGCACCTAAAATCTCGCGTATCGAACCCATGCAGAACAATGCGAGCGTAAAGCCAATGCCCATTCCAAAGCCGTCAAGGATGGATTTCCATGCGTTGTTTTTGCTGGCAAACGCCTCCGCACGTGCAAGGATGATGCAGTTCACAACAATTAGCGGTAAAAAGATACCAAGCGCCGCGTCAAGTTCGGGCGCAAACGCCTTTAGCAGCATGCTGACAATGGTTACAAACGTTGCAATTACAATAACGTATGCGGGAATACGCACCTTGGACGGTACAATCTTACGAATAAGAGAGATAGCAAGGTTAGAGCAAACCAGCACCGCCATTGCCGCAATACCCATGCCCACGCCCGTTTTAGCAGAGGTGGTCGTCGCAAGGGTAGGGCAGGTGCCCAGCACCAGTACAAAGGCGGGGTTTTCTTTTAAGATACCGTTTAAGAAAACGGAAAGGCTTTTTGTGTTACTCATAGTAAGCCACCTCCCTGTAGGATAGCAAACGCGTCGCCCGCATGGTTGATGGCTAGGGTAACCGCATCGGAGCTTATGGTTGCGCCCGTTACGGCGGCAATCTCGTTATCAGCACCCGCCGTACCCTTTACCACGGTAAACGCACCAGGCACCTTGCCGACAAACTGGTCGGCAAATGGGGTTTCAAACGCCTTAGAGCCAAGACCTGCCGTCTCGTCATGGGTTAACGCCTTATACGCAACAACAGCGCCATCCGGGTTAAGTCCTACCATCACGGTAAACGAGCCGCCATAGCCCTTTTCGGTTACCGAAATAACAGTACCCGCGCCGTTTTCGGCGGTATATACATCCACAACACCAAGTGCGGTCAGTTCATCCGTCAGGTCAATGGGCGCAAACTTGTCCGCGTCGGGAATCAGCTCCAGTCGGGCAAGCCCTGCCCCGTCAAGCTGATTTGCATCTATAATTGGCTTTGTCAGCGCATTGGTAAGCGCGAGCGCGGCGGTTGCCACCAACGCAATGGCGGTAAGAATGGCTGCGGGGATCAAAATATCCTTTACAAGCTCTTTTCCCTTCATCATGTTCGTTTCACACCTCCAAACGGCTTGGTGCGGGTCAGCTTATCGATATACGGAACCACAATGTTCATCAGCAGAATGGCAAACGACACGCCCTCTGGGTAGCTGCCGTATATGCGGATAACCGAGGTAATCAGCCCCAGACCCACCGCGTAGATGATCTTGCCCTTTTCGGTGGAGGGGGATGAGGCATAGTCTGTCGCCATAAAGAACGCGCCGAGGAACAGCCCGCCCGATAGGATGTGGGCCAGCGGGTCGCCGCCAAACAACCACACGAACACAAAGGTAGAGCCGATATAAAAAAACGGGATAGTCGGGGTGATAATGCCGCGTATAATCAGCAGCAGACCGCCAAGGAGGATGGCGAGCACGCTCACCTCGCCAAGGCAGCCGCCCCTTATGCCCAAAAACAGCTCAAGGTAGCTTGCCGAACCGCCCGCAAGCGGGGTAGCGCCGGTGTTTGCCTCGCCGTACATCCACTGCAGGGGACGCACCCAGGTGGTCATGGCGGTGGTAAACGACACCATAAGCACGATTCTGCCCACAATGGCGGGATTTGCAAAGTTTTGCCCCAACCCGCCGAACAGCATCTTGGTGATAACAATCGACACAAACGCGCCGATAATCGCCATCCACAGCGGCAGGGTAACGGGCAGGTTCATGGCAAGCAGTACACCGGTGACAACGGCGCTTAGGTCAAACACCGTATTCGCGCGCTTTGTTACCATGTTATAAAGCGTCTCGAACAGCACCGCAGAAAGAGCAGTTACCCCTATCAGCAGCAGCGAGCGCCCTCCGAACAGGATAACCGATGCCACGGCAGGGAATAACAGGGCGATGAGCACGGTGCCCATAATCTTTTGGGTTGTGGCGGCAGCGCGGATATGTGGGGTCGCGCTGACGGAAAGGGTATTAGGCATTGTTCCCACCCGCCTTTCTTTTCTTTGACTCCTCAAGCACAAAGCGTTTGCCCAGCTTGATGGAGTGCACCAGGTTGCGCTTTGCGGGGCATACAAACGAGCAGGTGCCGCATTCGATACACAGGTTTACCTTCAGCGCGCGTAGCTCGTCCTCGTTGCGCCCAAAATACGCCTTTTCAAAGCTTGCAGGCATTAGGCTCATCGGGCAGCGGTAGATGCAGCGCGAGCAGCGGATGCAGTTGGTCTGCGGTGCCTGCGCGGTCTCTTTTTCGGTAAACGCCACAATGGCGTTGGTGGTTTTGCAGATGGGGTAGGCATCGTCCGCAAGGGAGTTGCCCATCATCGGTCCGCCCAAGATTACCTTGCGTGGCTCTTCTTTATACCCGCCGCAGAACGCGACGATGTCGGCAACCGAGGTGCCTACGGGTGCTATGACGTTTTTCGGCTCGGCTACCGCGCCGCCGTCCACCGTCACCCGCTTGTGAATTAGCGGTATGCCGGTGCGCAGGTACTTACTAATAAACGCCACGGTGGAGACGTTGCAAACCACCGCGCCCACCGCGCTTGGCAGCGCGCCCTCGGGCACTACGCGTCCCGTAGTCTCGTAAATTAGCGTCTTTTCCGCACCCTGTGGGTAGCTGGTGCGCAGTACTGCAACCTCTACGCCATCCAAGGAAGCAAACTGCTCTTTGTACAGCTTAATCGCCTCGGGCTTGTTTTCTTCAATGCCCAGGTACACGGTCTTTATGTCGAGGTGTTTCTTAATTTCGGAGATTCCACCCAGCACGTCGTCGGTGTCCTCCATCAGCGTGCGGTAGTCGGCGGTGATAAACGGCTCGCACTCGGCGGCGTTTACAACCAAAAACTCTATGTCCTCCGGCTTTGCGGGTTTGAGCTTGATGTGCGTGGGAAAGCCCGCCCCACCTAGTCCCACTAGACCGGACGCACGCAGTGCTGCGATAAACTCCTCGTAGCTGTCCGCCTTGGGCTGTGCTATGGTGTCGGAAAGGGTGTCCTCCCCATCGGCGGCAATTACCACCGCCTCCACCACCGTGCCGTCGGGGGCAACTACCTCGGTAATCGCCTTGACCTTGCCGGTAATGCTGGAATGGATGGGCGCGCTCATAAACTTGTCGCTGTCGCCGATGAGTTGGCCGGTCTTTACCATATCGCCGACCTTTACCACAGGCTTGCAGGGCACGCCGAGATGCTGGCACATTAGAATGGTAACCGTGGCAGGCGTTGGCATTACGACGCTTGGCAGCTCCGCCGTACCCTTATGGTGGGGCAGCCTTGCACCGCCATGCGAGCGTCTGCCGATACTGGTTGCTCTCATAACTGTATTCCCCTAACTCCAAAAGTACTCTGTGCGTTTTTGCAAACAAAAAACCGCCCTGACGCAAGCCCTAAGTTCCGTCGCGCACGGCACACGGAGCATGGGGCTGCGGCATCCTGCGGTCAGCAGGCAAAACACAGAATGATTATAATCAGTGTGCCCTTTTTACAAGGGCGCAAGACACCAAGAAGCATTAACCCGCAATCCCATCCATGTCGGTTTGATCGGATGTAGATACAATTTTTACCGCCACCCGTGCGGGCAGGCAGGCGGCGTAGTCGGGCGGCGCGGTAAGCTCGCCTGTGTTGATACAGATCTTATCGGGGCACTCGCTCTCTAAAAAACGAATGCCGCCGGGCGACACCTCGAGCACAACATGAAGCTGTACGTCAAGCTCCAGTAGATACGGCTCCTCGACCTGAGAAAGGTCAACGGTGCGAAATAGCTTGCCGTCCACATAGATCTCGGCTACGGCGTCCGAGCCGTCCTTGCCAAGGTTTGTCCACAACAAAAATAAAAGTGCCGCGGCGAGTACCGAAAGGATGATTACAATATCGCTCTTTTTAATAAAGCTTCGCTCCTGCGCCATAGACACCTCTTTACCGAAAATCGGACAGCCCGACCGTCTGCCAAAACAGACTGCCGCAAGACTATCGGATATATTGTACTACGAAAAAGCAATAAATTCAATTTTGTTAATTCTTTAACTATTATGAACATAAAGACGCAAAAAAGGACGGGGTGTCCCGTCCTTTTGTATTAGTACGCGAGTCTTGCCTGAATATACGCCGTCAAATCCGCAATCGCAACGCGCTCCTGTGCCATGGTGTCGCGGTCACGCACGGTGACGCAGTTGTCCTCTAGGGTCTCAAAATCCACCGTGACGCAGAACGGTGTACCGATCTCGTCCTGACGGCGGTAGCGCTTGCCGATGGAGCCCGCGTCGTCGTAATCGGTCATAAACTGCTTTGCCAGCGTGTCGCGCAGCGCAAGCGCCGGCTCGCTTAGCTTTTTAGACAGCGGCAGTACGCACGCCTTGATGGGCGCGATGGCGGGATGCAGTCGCATGACCACACGGGTGTCCTTCTCGTCCACCTGCTCCTCGTCGTACGCGTCGCACAAGAATGCGAGCACCACGCGGTCGGCACCCAGCGACGGCTCGATGACGTAGGGGATGTACCGCTCGTTTGCCTCCTGGTCAAAGTACTCTAGGCTCTTGCCCGAGTGCTCCTGGTGCTGCTTTAGGTCGTAATCGGTACGGTCGGCAATGCCCCACAGCTCGCCCCACCCAAACGGGAACAAGAACTCAAAGTCGGTGGTCGCCTTGGAGTAGAACGCAAGCTCCTCCTTCGCGTGGTCGCGCAGGCGTAGGTTGTGCTCCTTCATGCCAAGGTCAAGCAGCCACTGCTTGCAGAAGTTCTTCCAGTAGTCAAACCACTCAAGGTCGGTGCCCGGCTTGCAGAAGAACTCCAGCTCCATCTGCTCAAACTCGCGGATGCGGAAGATGAAGTTGCCGGGGGTAATCTCGTTGCGGAAGCTCTTGCCCACCTGCGCAACGCCAAAGGGAATCTTGCGGCGGGTGGTACGCTGGATGTTCGCAAAGTTTACAAAGATGCCCTGCGCGGTCTCGGGGCGCAGGTAAATCTCGTTTTGAGAATCCTCGGTAATGCCCTGAAAGGTTTTAAACATTAGGTTAAACTTGCGGATATCGGTAAAGTTAGTGCCGCCGCAGTCGGGGCACTTCAGCCCTTTTTCTGCAATAAACACCTTGAGCTGCTCGTTGGACCAGCCGTCTGCGCTCTCGCCGGTAAAGTCCTCTACCAGCTTGTCCGCGCGGTGGCGGGTTTTGCAGTCGCGGCAGTCCATCAGCGGGTCGGAAAATCCGCCCACGTGACCCGACGCCACCCACGCCTCGGGGTTCATCAGGATGGCGCTATCCAGCCCGACGTTGTGGCGCGACTCCTGCACAAACTTTTTAAGCCACGCCTTTTTGACGTTGTTTTTGAGCTCCACGCCTAAGGGGCCATAGTCCCATGAGTTCGCAAGCCCCCCGTATATCTCGCTGCCCGGATACACAAAGCCGCGGCCTTTGCACAGGGCGACAATCTTTTCCATCGTTTTCTGCTCGTTTGAAAGCATAGCACGTACCACCATTCCTGTTTGATAAGAATACAACAATAGTAATTCTATGACAGAGGGCGAAAATAGTCAAGAGAATTG
>JAEZVA010000072.1 GCA_023443315.1 Bacillota bacterium
GCCTTGACATTGCGGGCAGTGCGGACATTAAAGGGAACTTGAGCGCGCAGTCCTTAAAGGTCACCGGCAAGGTGAAGGTGGGCGGCGATTGCAGCGCCGACCGATTCTTTGCCGAGGGCACGTTTGACGTGGGCGGTCTGCTCAACGCCGACGAGATTACCGTTCGACTGCATTCCGCCAGAAGCCGCGCCCAGGAGATTGGCGGCGAGCGCATTACGGTGACGCTTGGCTTATTGCGGCTTGGTCTGCTGCGCTCCTTGGTGGGGCTGGGCTTCACCCCTCGTCTGGAGGCAGAGCTGATTGAGGGCAACGAAATCAGCCTTGAGAGCACCACGGCAAGGGTGGTGCGCGGCGGCGACATCGTGCTGGGCAGGGGCTGCGACATTGGACTGGTGGAGTACACGGGCACCCTGCGCATGACCGACGACGCCAAATGTGCCGAGCAGAATAAGGTGTAACAGCGTAAGTCTGTACTGAAACAAGTAAACAGACCCCCAGATGTAGGATAACACCTATACCTGGGGGTCTGTTCATGTCAAAAATCACAACCAGTCAGCACCCTTTGCGGACGGAAAAGTCAGGTTAATCTTCGGATGATAGAACACCCTTTTGTGCGCCGCTTGCAAGCGCGGTGAGCTCATTGACGGTATGGCACACCGCCTGCTCCATCAGCTTTACGCCCATGGGCAACAGATAGTAGTACCTGCGCCGCAGAGATTCAAGCCATACCACGCCTGCGCAGTCAATGCGGTACGGTGTGCCCATCAGTGTCAACGAAACGTCATTTGCCTCGTCACGCACTGCAACCTCAAGCAAGGCAGTGCCCTCGGTTGCCGCAGCCATCTGTGCGTTGTTGCTGCAGTAGAACATTGCAGCAAACACCGACACCACAATGACCGTAAACCAAAACCCACCCGCAAACAGGCGCAACCATTTTTTCATCTGAACCCATTCCTTTCCAGCACCACAAAGGCACATAATGCAATGAACAACAGCGGTTAACCACTGCCGCAGGGAAGGCTTTGCGCCCGCAGCCGCCCTGCCCCTTGCCCGCATACGCGTTATAAATCATCCTGCCTGCGCATAGTATGGTAGTACCTGCGCGGGTCTTCTTCCAACCTTGGACTTTTGCTACGTTGCCACCGAAATGTTGGACAACACAGCGCACCCGCCTTGTTTATGGAGAATTCGTATGATGCGAAAACGATTTTCAATCTATCGATACATCCCGTCGGTTCTGGCCCTGGTTGTGCTGGGGGCGGGCTTTTTTACAGTCTATCAGGCGGTGCGGTTAAACGGCGGTCTCGGCGACCGTATCCTTGCGCTTTCTGCCGGAGCAGCCCTGCCCGACGCAAGCCTGTCCCTTTTTTATGGCGACAGCGAGCTCAGCGACGACGAGGTGTACCTGCCCGACATTGTGAGCGTCCCGATTGCGGAGGGCAGCGAGCCCACACAAAGCCCACAACCAAACGACGGGCAGGCTTCGTCTGGCACCGTCTCTACCGCCGCGGCGGCGGCCACAGCCTCTGCCCTGCCTGCAAACTACGGAACCATCCTGCGCGAAAACCTGAACCTGAAAAGCACACAGGGCGCGCTGTTTTTGACGTATGAAAACGGGGTTATCAAAAACTCCACCAAGCTTTCGGCTGATAAGGTGACTGGGTACATGAAAAGCGACCCCGCGTTTCGCATCTACAAAAACAACAAGCCGCAGGTGCTCATCTACCACACCCACGCCACCGAGGCGTTTGAGAACAGCACCAAATACTTTGACAAAAGCTACAACAGCCGCACGCAGGATAACCAAAAGAACATCGTGAGTGTGGGTAACCTCATTGCAAAACAGCTCGAGGATGCGGGCATAAAAACGCTGCACGATACAACGGCACACGACTACCCTTCCTACAACGGCAGCTACAACCGCAGTGCAAAAACCATCAGCGATTACCTAAAGGAATACCCGACCATCAAGGTGGTCCTTGACATCCACCGCGACGCCATTGAACGCGACGGAAACCGCATAAGTGCGGTTGCGACGATAGACGGCAAGGATGCGGCGCAGGTCATGATCATCTCGGGTTGTGACGACGGCTCGATGGATTACCCGAACTGGAAGACAAACCTACGTTTTGCCGTGCGCCTGCAAAGTGAGATGGAGACCCTTTACCCGGGGTTGACGCGTCCGGTGATGTTCTGCTACCGCCGTTACAACCAGCACCTGAGCAGCGGCGCGCTGCTTATTGAGATAGGCAGCCACGGCAACACCCTTGCTGAGGCGCAGTATGCGGGGGAGCTTGTGGGCAAAAGCCTTGTTAGCCTGTTTGAGAAGTACCCGGGCACCTGATAATCCCCTCACTTATATTAATACAAGAGGGTAACGCCGTCAGCCAACGAGCATCTGGATGTCATCCAAATCCATCTCGGGCTGCAACGCCTTGTTCAGCGCAAGCCCTACCACCCGAGACGCCCGCTCAATCATCACATCCACCTCGCGCGGGGTCACCATCATCGCCTCCCCGCGCGGGGTCACCTTGCTGATTAGCTGCTCATCCTCGGTTTCGAGCAGATCGACTGCTAGGGTTGCGGCGTCCACCACCGTGGGCACCCCCACCGCAATAACCGGCACGCCCAGCGTGTCGCGGTTTAACGGCTTGCGCGCGTTGCTCACCCCGCTGCCCGGCACAATACCCACATCCGATATCTGTATCGTACACCCAAGCCGCTCCACGCTCTTGGCAGCTAGGGCGTCTACCACAATCACCGCCGAGGGGCGGATTTCTTTTACCACCGACGCAATGATCTCCCCCGTCTCCACGCCGGTCTGCCCCAACACGCCCGGGGCGATTGCCGCAACCCCGTGCAGGTGCTCAAGCCCAATCTCCCGCGCCATCTCTTTGGAGATATGGCGGGTGGCAAGAATCTGCTCGGCGGTGTCGGGACCCAGCGCGTCGGGGGTAATGCTGCGGTTGCCAAGCCCCGCCACCAAAACCAGCTGCGGGCTATGCGGTAGCATGGCGGCCACCTCCCTTGCAATCAGCTCAATCTCTGCATACGATGCGTCGATGCTGCCCCCAAACGGCGGCGCCTGTATCGTAACATAGGTGCCAATGGGCTTGCCCAGATGCCGTGCGCCCGCTTCGTTGAGCACACTGATGCGCGAAATCGAGATGTTCTCAAACTGCTCCTGCACGCTTTTTACGCCTTCTAGCTCCCCTGCGCCAAGAATCTCTCGCATTTCGGCGGCAAGGTCGGTTCGTACCAGATTTGACATATTGATTTTACCATCCTATCCGTATATAATAATGAAGCAAGCACTGAGTATTTCATGCTTTTTGAATAGTATAGCTATTTAACCTTAAATCATGTCCGAGTGTCATCGATTAAAAGCTTGGACTAGCGACTTTTTCAAAGATTTTTTGTCGTACAGTTAGGGCTGGTTAACATCTTTGACCCATCCCTTTGGATTATTGCCGTTATTTTAAAAAAATAATATTAATACTGTAAAAACTATTGATTTTTAAAATGAATCGTGCTAACATAATTATTACTGTCATATGCAAGGAGGTGCGCCGATGCCTAATATTAAATCCGCAAAGAAACGAGTTAAGGTTACTCAGGTTAAGTATGCC
>JAEZVA010000011.1 GCA_023443315.1 Bacillota bacterium
ACGGCGGGGCATACCTGCTGCAGCGCGTTTTACGCGCGGTGTATGCACAGGGCGTTTCGCCCGCGGGGGCGGGGGAGTTTACCAAACGCGCCTTTTTAAACGGCAAGATGGATCTGACCCAGGCGCAGGCGGTGTGCGACCTGATTGCGGCAAGCGGCGAGCAGGCGGCGCGTGCGGCACTATCCGCCCGAGAGGGTGCGCTGCACCGTGAGATTACCGACATCATCGGCAGCTTGACCACCCTTTCCGCCGACCTGACGGCGTGGATCGACTTCCCAGAGGAGGAAGTGCCCGCCGTACAGAGCGGCGCGGTGCAAACCCAGCTTGACGCAGTGTGCGCGCGACTGGACACGCTGCTAAGTAGCTTTGTGACGGGGCGGTATATCCGCGAGGGCATCCGCACCGCGATTGCGGGCAAGCCCAATGTGGGCAAAAGCACCCTGATGAACCTGCTTGCGGGCAGAACCCGCAGCATCGTCACCGACATCCCCGGAACCACCCGCGATGTGGTGGAGGATACCATAACCCTTGGCGGTATCACCCTGCACCTATGGGATACAGCGGGTCTGCGCATTACGGATGACCCCGTCGAGCGCCTAGGCGTTAGCCTTGCCGAGGAACGGTTGAATACGGCAGACTTAATACTCGCGGTATTTGATAGCTCGCAGGAGCTGTCCGACGAGGACCGACGGCTTGTCGAGCGCAAGGACAACACGCCCCGCATTGCGGTTATCAACAAAACAGACCTAGCGCAGCGTCTTGACAGAGCGTATATATCGGCACACTTTCAGCATATTGTAGAGATTAGCGCCGCCACAGGGCTGGGCGCCGACGCATTGCGTGGCGCAATTACCGAGCTGTTTGCGGTGCAAGCCTTTGACCCGATGCGCGCCGTGCTTGCGGGGGAGCGTCAGCGCGACTGCGCCGAGCGCGCCCGCATCCTACTTGGCGAAGCGCGCGACGCACTGGGGCTTACGCTCGACGCCGTGTGTGCAAGCATCGACTGCGCGCTCGACGCATTGATGGAGCTGACTGGACAAAAGGCAAGCGAGGCGGTAATCGACAGCGTATTCGAACGCTTTTGCGTCGGGAAATAGCATTGCCAAGCTTAAGCTTGGCATTAAGAAAACCTTCGGTTTTCGGCTCTATTTTAATTTGCCGGTTTATTATTTAGAAATCCTTCACATTGCCAACCTTCGGGTTGGTGTTTAAAAAACCTAAGGTTTTTAGTAGGGAGCGACGCCCTCGTCGCATCGCCAAGCTAAAGCTAAGCATTGCCAACCGTTGGTTGGCATTATGAAAACCTTCGCATTATGAGAACCTTCGGTTCTCTGGTTTTCGGCTCCTTATTAGTCGCTCCGTCCATGACCAGGTGTAACCTGTCAACAATACTACGGTCATAATCCCGTAAACGCAAGAAGTTTTCCCCCGTTTGTACGAAATGGGTGGAAAACTTTTTGTTGTGTTTGTGAAATGTAATGGACTTTCATGTTTTGGGTTGTACTTTTACGTCCAGACTGGTTTAATAGGGTATGTCGCTTTGTATCTAAATCATATCCGTTTACTACTTGGGTGCTTCCTTACCTTATCAGAGATAAGGGCAAACCCGTTTGCCACCAAAAGTATAACTAGCTTTACAAAGCGCTGAAGGAGAGCAGGAAAAAGAATGAATTCACTCAACAAGCTTAGCGAAATTACGGTGCTTTTTGTGGGCGACCGTCTACTGACCGATGGCGATGTGCCCGAGCAATTTTGCCACATTGCATCAAAGCAATACCGTACCGTTCACCTACTCAAGCAGTGCGCCGACGATTATCGATTGGAGGATCATTGTAACGTGCTGCAACGCCCTGAGTGGCAGTCGGTGTGCGAGCGTGTCGATGTGGTGATTGTGCAGGAGCAGGGCGGAATCTTTGGGGAGAGAAGCCAGCATGCAATCGAGGAGCTTTGTACGTTGTTTGCAGAGGGTACCCCGTTTTATTCCTTAATCACCGAGCTTGATTACCCCAAGGAACTAGTTGAGATACAAAACAATAGCTATATATACGGCGGCTACGCGCATCATCTGCTGGTGGGCGGGGGGATATTGCCCTATGAGCAGCTGCACCAGACGGGCAGTGTCGTGCCCAGTAAGCTGTACGGGTACTTAACCGCCTGTGTGCTGTACGGCACGTTGTTTGGCGTAAGCTGCGAGATGCTGTCTGATGATGGTTTATCCCCCGAGGAGATTCCCGGCGACAGCGACCGCCTCAAGCGCGAGACGATGCGCCGCATCAAGCGCGCCGCCGATATGGCGTGCGAGTTTTCCCGCGAGCACGCGGAGGGGCTGAAGCCGTAGGGTAGGGCACAAAAAGACTACGCGAGTAACACGCAACATCGTTAGGAGAGAGACATATGACAGAGATTCGGGCTATTTCAAACCCACAGGAAAGGGCAGAGCTCTGCGACCGCATCTTGCGCGCACTGCCCGATTGGTTCGGCATTGAACGCTACATTGCCGAATATGTGCAAAACGCGAGGGAACAGCCACTGTTTGCGGCGTTTTACAATCATCAGGCGGTGGGGTTTGTGTCACTGAAGCTTCATAACCAATACACGGCCGAGATTTTGTCGATGGGTGTGCTGCGGGAGTACCACCGCCACGGACTTGGAAAGCAGCTGATTTTTGCATGCGAACAGTATGGCAGGGAGCAGGGTTTGCGGTTTTTAACGGTGAAAACGCTCGATGAAACGGCGAAGGTTGCGTGTTACGATATAACCAGACAGTTTTACCTCTCCACCGGATTTTTGCCGCTTGAGGTTTTGCAGGACGTGTGGAATGAGGGCGACCCGTGTCTGCTGCTTATAAAGTGCATCGACGGATAATAAACGAGGGAGCGGTTTTCCGTTCCCTTTTTTGCCGCCTTGACTTGTACAACATCTCGAGGTCTGATTGCTCTTTAATACACTGTGCCAATATAACGCTATGGCGCCTTTGCGGCATGTCATATCACAGTCTACAGTAGGGCGTAAGCGTGTCTAGTTGTATTTTCTCTTGCCAGTTTGGCGCGCCTGCATTACAATAGGTTTGTTATGGATAAGAGCGGATAGAAGCCCTGTCCTATGCAATCGAAAAGGAATGAATGCTTATTATGTTTGAATATTACGCGGGGCGGTTTGATGTTGCTGTAATCGGCGCGGGGCACGCGGGCTGCGAGGCGGCGCTGGCGGCGGCACGGCTTGGGGCAAGCGTGGTGCTGTTTACGCTGTCGCTCGATGCCATTGCGAACATGCCGTGCAACCCGTCGGTGGGGGGTACGGCAAAGGGGCATCTCGTGCGCGAGCTCGACGCGCTGGGCGGCGAGATGGGGCGCATCGCCGACCAAACTACCATCCAAAGCCGGATGCTCAACAGGGGAAAGGGTCCCGCCGTATACAGCCTGCGCGCGCAGATCGACCGCGTGCAGTACCATATCGCGATGAAGCAGCTGCTTGAGCGCACCGAGAATCTCGTAATCAAGCAGGCGGAGGTGTGCGAGGTATGCGCCGA
Source organism: Bacillota bacterium (assembly GCA_023443315.1). Lineage (GTDB taxonomy): Bacteria > Bacillota > Clostridia > Oscillospirales > Ruminococcaceae > Acetanaerobacterium. The sequence goes on from JAEZVA010000011.1 coordinate 3,530, forward strand.
AGACGGGCGCGCGTGTGCCGTGGTCACCCGATTGGGCGCACGGTACGAGGTTGGGGCGGTCATCGTCTCCACCGGCACCTATCTGGGCGGACGCATCTTTGTGGGCGATGCAAGCTACGAAAGTGGTCCGGACGGCTGCCAGGCGGCAGTGCATCTGACCAAAAGTCTAAACGACCTAGGCATACCCACCCGCCGCTTCAAAACGGGTACCCCCGGGCGACTGCTCAAAAGCAGCATCAATCTGGACAAGCTAGAGGCGCAGCCGGGCGACGAGCCTGTGGAGCCGTTTTCGTTTACTACACAGATCCCGCCCGAAAATCAGGCGGTGTGTTATATTGCGTACACCAACACCAAAACCCACGACATCATCAAGGCAAACCTGCACCGCTCGCCGCTGTACGGCGGCATGATTGAAGGCATCGGCCCGCGCTACTGCCCGAGCATTGAGGATAAGGTGGTGCGGTTTGCCGATAAGGAGCGTCACCAGGTCTTTTTAGAGCCGATGGGGCTGGATACCGAGGAGATGTACCTGCAGGGCATGAGCTCGTCGCTTCCCGAGGAGGTACAGGTGGCGATGTACCGCACCATCGACGGGTTTGAGCAGATGCAGATGATGCGCAACGCCTACGCCATCGAGTACGACTGCTGCGACCCACTTGACCTGCTGCCAAGCCTTGAGTTTATTAAGGTAAAGGGGCTGTACGGCGCGGGGCAGTTCAACGGCACCTCCGGCTACGAAGAGGCGGCGGCACAAGGGCTGATAGCAGGCATCAACGCCGCGCGCGCGGTAAAAGGCAAGCAGCCTGTCATCCTCGACCGCGGTAGCTCCTACATCGGCACGCTGATTGACGACCTCACCACCAAGGGCTGTCTTGACCCCTACCGCATGATGACCTCCCGCTCGGAGTTTCGGCTTATCCTGCGTCAGGATAACGCGGATAAACGCTTGACCCCGCTTGGGTATGAAATCGGGCTGATTTCAAAGGAGCGGTACGACGGGATGTGCGAGAAGTATCGTCTGGTGCAGGAGGAGATCGCGCGGCTTTCCCGGGTTATTCTGCCGCCAACCCACGAGCTAAACGCCCTGCTGACAGACAGCGGCACCGCGCCACTCGTTACGGGCGCACGGCTTGCGGAGCTGATACGCCGCCCGCAGATGAGCTATTCGGCGCTTGCCCCGTTTGACCCCGACCGTCCGCAGCTGCCCCGCGCCGTATGTGAGCAGGCGGAGATTGAGCTGAAATACGAGGGGTACATCCGCCGCCAGCTTGCGCAGGTAGAGCAGATGCGCCGTCTGGAACAGCGTCCGCTTTCCCCCGACACGCCCTACCATGAGATCGAAAGCC
>JAEZVA010000082.1 GCA_023443315.1 Bacillota bacterium
TGGGCGCAAAGGATTACAGTAAAACCTCCGAGATCTACTCGATTTCGGTATTTGTGAATCTGGCGTTCGGGCTTATCATGAGCGTGGCGCTTACGATGTTTGCCCGCCCCTTACTCAGCCTACTGCAAACTCCGGCGGTACTGTTTGACGAGGCGTTAAGCTACCTGCAGATCGTGGGCTCGGGGTTGTTTTGCCAGGCGGTTATTGTCACCCTAAGCGCCATCTTTCGCGCGAACGGGTACACCAAGCACACGATGGTGGTGTCGTTTGCGATGAACCTAATCAACATCGTGGGTAACGCGCTGCTGCTGTTTGGATGGGGAGGTCTGCCCCGCATGGGTGCAAACGGTGTCGCCATCGCCACACTGGTCAGCCGCGCAATCGGCATGCTGCTGCTCTTAGTCCTGTTTAAGACAACCGTTACAGGCAGCATCAGCCTAAAATACCTGCGCCCCTTTCCGTTTGCCACCCTTGTAAGACTGCTGCGTATCGGTGTGCCGACGGGGGGAGAATCGCTCATCTACTCGTTTGCGCAGACCATCCTGCTCGGATTCGCAAACACCATGGGGGCTTCGGTGCTCTCGGCGCGTGCGTATGCAAGCATTATATCGTGGTTCTCCTGGCTGTACGCCGTATCGGTGGCACAGGGCACGCAGATAATTGTCGGGCACCTCATCGGCGCGGGGGATGAGGAAGGCGCCGACCGCAGGGTACGCAAAACGCTGTGGCCCGCCATACTGGTCTCCCTTGGTACGACCATCTTTATCTATCTAAGCGGCAGTGCGCTGCTTTCGCTGTTTACCGATAACCCTGAAATTATCGCCATAGCGAAGACGGTGCTGCTTGTAGAGATTGCGCTTGAGCTTGGGCGAACCATTAACGTGGTCATCATCAAGTCGCTGCAGGCGGCGGGCGATGTGCGCTTCCCAGTTATCATAGGCGTGGTGTCCATGTGGGGTGTTATGGTGCCGGTGGGCTACCTGTTTGGGGTTCACCTTGGGCTGGGGCTTGCGGGGCTGTGGATAGGCATTGCGTGTGACGAATGCCTGCGCTGTGTCATTATGTATATTCGCTGGCGAAAAGGGTACTGGCGCGGTAGGGCGCTTGCGGGCGCAAACGCTTCCACGTAGCCCCAAACACTTTTTTGGAGGAGCAAAATGAACCAAAAAGGCATAGACCGCATCAATGAGCTTGCCCGCAAGGCAAAGTCGGCGGGATTAACCGACGAAGAAAAGGCGGAGCAGCAGCGACTGCGTACGGAGTATATCACCGCGTACCGCGAAAGCCTGCGCCAGACGCTTGACAGCATGGTAATTAAAGAGCCGGACGGCAGCCTCCGCCCGCTGAAAAAGAAAGACGACCCAATGCACTGACAAAACAGCTGTGGGGGTAAGACAGAATGAAAAGAAAACGTTACCTGATTGGCGCAGTTTGTATCCTTATCGTGGCACTCTTGTTGCTTATCTTGTTTTTGGTAAGGGGCAGCACCGAGGGGTATCCCGATAAAACCATTACCGTCACAAGCAGTGCGTTTGAGGAGGGGGGCACAATCCCCGTTCGCTATACGGGCAATGGAGAGGATGTCTCGCCGCCGCTTACCTTCGCGGGAGTGAGCGCAGATGCCGTATCTCTCGCCGTTGTGATGGACGACCTCGATTTTCCGTTGGGCACCTACAACCATTGGGTGCTGTGGAACATCTCGGTTACCGATACCGTGCCGGAAGCAGTGCCACACGGCGGCGCCGTCGATACGCTTGGCGGGGCGGTGCAGGGTGTGGGCTACGGTAAAAACCGCTACAGCGGACCAAAGCCGCCCTTTGGCAGCCATCGGTATGTATTCCGTGTGTACGTACTGGACACAACGCTTGACCTGCCCGAAACGGCGGGCAAAAAAGAGCTGCTGGGTGCGATAGAGGGGCACATTTTAGGGTACGGCGAGCTGATGGGCAGGTACCGCTGAGACAATAAGAAACTACGCAAGCCGCCCACAGCCGGAAAGCACCGACTGCGGGCGGCTTTTCTTTACATCAAATTTGCAGTGTGTTATATTAAGATACAGAGAATCCCAGTACAAAAGGAGGGGTGTTGCCGTGACGGGACCGTTTGAGAGCTTTGCGCAGCTGATGGACTACCTCGGGGAGGTGAACCTGCTTTCTACCTCTGTGCGGCTGCTGCTTGCCGTTTTGCTGGGCGGTGTAATCGGCATGGAACGCGGCAGGCGCAAACAGGCGGCGGGCTTTCGCACCCATATCCTTGTGTGCGTGGGCGCAACCCTTGCCATGATAACCAACCAGTATATCTTTGCGTTTGTAACCTTCGGGCAGACCGACCCTGCCAGAATCGGTGCGCAGGTTATCAGCGGCATCGGTTTTTTGGGTGCGGGCACCATACTGATAACCGGTCGGCAGCAGATAAAGGGGCTGACCACGGCAGCGGGGCTGTGGGCGTGCGCTACGATGGGTCTTGCCCTTGGCATCGGCTTTTACAGCGGGGCGATTATCGGCTGCTTGATTATCGTAATGGTCATCACCCTGCTGCATCGGTTGGATGAGGCGTTTTACAAAAGTGCCCGCGTGGTGCGGCTGTATATCGAGATTGACGGGCTTGCCCGTTTTAAAGAGGTGCTTACCTATCTGCGCACACACTACGGCGAGGTGGATTCGGTGGAGCTGATTCGTCAAGCCGAGTCGGTGCCGTCCATGGGCGTATTTGTGAACATCGGGCTTTCCGCCAAACAAAGCACGCAGGAGGAGCTTGTCAGCATCCGCGCGATTGAAGGCGTGGTGTATGTCGAGGAACTGAGCTGGTAAGGCAAAAAAGGGCATGGTATGACAAGCGCAGCATCGGCTATCCATGCTATCCTTACCCCATAAGGAGGTGCTTTTATGCACGCATGGGAGGCCATACAAAAGACCCTAGATTACATTGAGGTAAATCTGTCCGATCCGCTTAAGCCCGATACCCTTTCGGAGATAGCCGCACTCTCGCCCTTTTATTTTAGGCGTTTGTTTACCCGGCTGGTGCGGTGCCCAGTCAGCGAGTATATTAAGCTGCGCAGGCTGGCGCGGGCATGCGACATGCTCAAGCAAGAGGGCAAGCGAATACTGGATATTGCACTGGAATGCGGCTTTTGTGACCACGCGGGATTTACTCGCGCCTTTAAAACCGCATACGGCATTACGCCAGAGCAGTACCGCGCCAAGCCGTGCAGCCTAAACCAGTTTGTAAAGCCAGAGCTTTTGCTGCATTACGTGATGGTGGATGAGGATGTTCCGCTGATTACAGACGGGATTGTCGTTGAAGTAAAGCGTACGACGCTTACCAAGGAGCGGTTGTTCCTCGGTGTAGTGGGGGCAGTTTCAATTGAGGAGCTTTCGGGCGGCACAACGACGGGGGTTTCCTCCGCAGGGCTGCTTTGGGATAAATTTCACCGCAACAAACAGGAGACCCCTGGTTTGCTGCCATCCGGCAACGAGCTTGGTGTACTGTATATGGGTGACGCAGACCCCGGCTATTGCACCTATTTTGCGGGGGGAGAGGTGCAGGACGGCACCGAGAAGGGTGAGCATGCCGCCTTTGTATTGCCGTGCGGCGAATATGTGCGATGCTGTTTTGAGGCGGAGAATTTTGAGCAGCTCGTTGGCTCTGCGGTATTTTTGGCATCAGAATTCATGGGCGGTTGGCTGAAGAAGCACGACATTTGCTGCGGCGACTTTGCGGCGGAGCTGTACTTCGATACCTCCCCCGACGGGTGCTATATGGAGCAGTGGATGCCCATAGTCTAATGTGCCAAGACGAAAGGCGGAGCAAAATGAACGTGCTGTGGAACAAAGAAGACGAGACAACTCGCCCCGACAGCGATACGCTTAGTGCGTATGTAAACAGCCCGCTGTGGGACAGGTTAAACGACCAGATGCAAGCCAGCTACGCTTGTGCACCGCAGCTCAACTACAGCCGCTGTTCAATGCAGCGCGGGTGGAATGTGCGGTACAAAAAGGCGGGCAGAAGCTTATGCACGCTGTACCCGATGCAGGGGCATTTTCTCGCGCTGGTTGTCATCGGGCAACGGGAGCGCGCGCAGGCTGAGCTTGCGCTGCCCCTTTTATCGCAGTACCTGCAAACGCTGTACCGCGAAACACAAAGCGGCATGGGGCAAAAATGGCTGATGGTATGCGTAACGACCGAGGAGATACTAAGCGATGTATTACAGCTTGTATCCATTCGCGCATAGGCATAAACAGGTTAAGTTGCGACAGAGAGGAATTCGATACCATGCAGATTGTAAAGGACTATAAACACGACGACCGCCTGCGCGTGCAGCTGGGTGCCTTAGCGCGGGAGACCTTTGGGCTAGATATTGAACCATGGTATCAGGCGGGGTTTTGGGACGAGCGGTATGTACCCTATTCCGTTTTTGAGGATGGCTGCATTGCCGCCAATGTATCGCTCAACCGCGTAACCGTGGTGTACGACGGAAAGCCCCATGCCGCCGCGATGATTGGCACGGTTATGACCGCACAGCCCTACCGCGGCAGGGGCTATGCAAGGCAGCTGATGGACACGGTGCTGCAGGACTGTAAGCAGGACGCAGCGTTTGTGTACCTGTTTGCCAACGACACCGTGCTCGACTTCTACCCGAAGTTCGGCTTTGTGCGCACGGATGAAAAGCAGTGTGTGGTGTCGCTTGACGGGCAAGGTATTGCTGTGGGCGAACCGCCTCAGAAGCTTAGGGTAACGCACCCAGACGACCTTGCGGTGCTGCTGAGGCTGATCGAAACAGGCATCCCTGCACCCAAGCGGCTTTTGGTGCCCACCATCCGTTCATTGGTGCTGTTTTATTGCATAACCATGTACCAAGATAGTGTGTTCTACTACCCGGGTCGCGACCTGCTCGTGTTTTACCACGACGGGGTGCTGCTGGACTATTACAGCCGCGCGCCGATGTCGCTTGTGGAGGTCTGTGGGCTTATAGCCCCCGAGAAGCGTGAGCTGCCGCTGGGCTTTACCCCGATTTGGGAGGACGAGCTTACCTGCCGTTACCGCGTGTATCACGACAACCTGTTTATTACAAACCTCGCGCCGGTAGCAGGCGGCGCAATGTTCCCGAGCCTTTCCCGCGCATAACATAGCCAACCTTCGGTTGGCATTGGGAAAACCTTCGGTTTTCAGCTCTATCTAATCCAGCCATAGGGAGCGACGCCCTCGTCGCATAGCCAACCTTCGGTTGGCATTGGGAAAACCTTCGGTTTTCAGCTCTATCTAATCCAGCCGTAGGGAGCGACGCCCTCGTCGCTCCGTCCCCGACCAGTTATATTAGGCATAACAATTCCTATCTGCGGTGTTGTTCGCAACGCCAATCAAGTAGGGGCGCGCATTGCGCGTCCGAATTTACCACAACGCAGTGACGGGACGCCGTCCCCTATACATCGCATCGCCAACCTACGCTTTTTGTGCAGATATACTCTGCAAAGACACACAGCCCCCCACCGATTACACGTCGGCGGAGGGCTGTTGTTGCGTTGCCGCATTATTCGGGCAGGGTGGGTAATGTAAGCTCCGTAAGGGGCGGGTGGGCGGTAAGGTAGGCGGCCTTTTCTGTCGCCAGCCGCTGCTCTATCTGCTTGCGGTCGGGGCGTGCGGGCTGTGCGACCGTCTCCTGCGCGGGCGCGTCAAGCTCACTGTCGCAGCGCGGAAGAGATAGCGCGTACTCGCTGGGATTCTCGAGCAAACCGCCCCAGCGGTGGTCGGTCTTCATCTGCTCGTCGCTCTTTAAAAAGTAGCGGTAACGCAGCACCGAGTTCCGTATCACATTGTCCTCCAGCTGGGGGTCGGCGTGGTACCACTGACCGTCAAGGCACACCATCGCCCACGCGTGGTCTACCAGCACGCCGTCCACCGAGAAGGTAAGCCCCGGCACGTACAGCGCGTCAAAGCCCATGCGGTCGCACAGCGTCACAAACGCGGCGGCGTAGTCCTCGCACGAGCCGATGCCAAACAGCAGCGGGCTGATGCTGCGAAGCTCCACCGCGGTGGGCAGGTTGTCGGGGTCGCCGCGGTACCGCCAGATGTCGGTGCCCACCGGCTCGTTAAAAAACGCGGTGTGTATTACAAGATGGCGGTAAACGGCGGCGAGCCTTTCGTAATCGGTCATGCCGTCGGTGAGAATGCCGCTCAGCGTGTCGTCGATGACCGAGCAGAGGTAGTTGTTTTGGATGTGGGATAGCCCGCTGAGGTCGGGCAGGGCGTGCTGCGACACGGTAACGTCCGAAGACGTCTGCGGCGGGGGCGAAGGGCTTGCGGCAGGAGAGGACGCGCCGCCCTGAACAGGCTCAACCGTCGCAAGGGTCTTTGGCACGCAGGCACATAGCGCAAGGGCTAAGATAAAAGTAAGTACAATTCGTTGCATGAATGCTCCCTGATGGTTTTTGTTGATGACGGCTACTTGGAGGATAGGGTTAGCGGCTTTGCGCCGTCCTTGGTGGTGAGTGTGCCCTTGGGGGTGTAGTTAACTGCGCTACTTGCGGTGTGTATCGCATAGGTGCGGTCCACCGCGCTGTCACCCTCGGTGACACAGCGGGCGTAGTAGGTAATGGTGTAGGTATTAGCTATAGTGGGTGTGCCGCTGATGTCTTGGGTCTGACTGCCGTCATGGTAAAAGCGCATGGTAAGGCGCTGCCCCTCGCGAGAATCAAGCCAGACGCCGCCCCAGCTGTACGCGCTGTCGTAGCTTATGTTCTGGAACCGCAGCGCGCTGGGGATCCAGTCGCTTAGGTCATAGCGTCCAGTGGGCGCGTTGTCACCCAGCGTCACGGTCAGGGTAATCTTGGCGGTCTCGCCCAAGCGCACCGCGCCGCCATCTAGGCGGGTAATCGACTTTGTGACGGCAATCTCGGATGAGGGCGAGGAGCTCAGTGTGTCGGGTAGCCCTGTGTACATCGCCGTGATGCCCACATCGCCGTTGGTGGTAATATTGGCTTTTACAAGCTGGTTCTTGTTAAATGGCACATATTGAATGCCGCCTTTTTTCAGCTCAAGGGTAGTGGGCAGTAAACCCCGGTTAAAGCGTACCACGGCGGTGTTGGTGTGGGTGGGTACAAAATGGGTGATAAACGCCGTCTGCTCCGGCAGCGTGGAGACATCAAACGAGCTGTTTTCACGCACGTAGCGCAGCAAAGCCTCGGTGTCCGCGCAGCCTGTTTGCTGGGAAAGCAGCAGGATAAGTGCTGTGTGCTGTAGGTTGGCACCCATCCGCGTTGTGGGGGAGGCGGCGGAATCGCCCTTGCCAAAGCCTTGCTCCATCACCGTTCCGTCCTCGGTATAGATGGTTTCGCTCGTGGTCAGCGCGGTATAGAAGTAGCTCCAATACTCGCCCGTTACAAGGTAGGGTGCAATGTGGGTGTTGTACGCCATAACAGCGCCGTCGGTGTCGCCCAGATACGCAAGGGCAAGGCACAGGTTTAGGATATCAATATCGCTTAAGGAATCTGCCCGTTTGAGCATCGCCTTTGCGTCGGTGAGCACCGGCTGCTTTAAGGCGGCAAGCCCCATGAGTGCGGCACACACCTGGCTTTGATCGTACCAGGTGCGCTCGATGTATTTATTCAGATAGCTTACCATCGTCTCGGTGTTGTACAGGTGGGGGGCGGCGGCCGCCATGCGCGCAGTGAGCTGTACGCTTGGGTAGTCGTAGGAGTACACCCTTACCCCGCCTTGGGACTGCTGATAATCGGCAAAGTCGGTTTCGGGAAGTTCATAGATCGTCAGCGCGTCGTCGTCTGCATACTCCTTTAGCAGTGCGGTGGCAACCGTGGCGGCGGTGCGTTGGTCGGCACGCTCGCCATACTGCGCCGCAAGGCTCTCGAGTGTTTTGATGTACTCGCCGTACTGGCTGTCGTAAAACCCAAGCCACACGGGGTATTTCAGTGCGCCGATGGACGACACCTCAGACGGCGTGACCGCGCGGGTTATCGGCATCTCCAGCGCGCTTTGCTTTACGGTAAACGAGAACTCCGCGCCATCGCTGTGTTTGCCCGACTGGGCGGCAAACAACACCTTGTAGTCGCCCGCCGCAAGCATGCCAAAATCAAACGACGCGGTGGTTGTGCCCGAGGGTAGGGTGAGGGTTTTGGTCTCCTTCTGGTTTTTTTTGCCTGTCACGGTAACCGAGTAGTTGATATCCTCCCCGCTTGTGGTGTTTTCGCCGTAAGCGCGCAGGTTAAAGGCGACCGAGTCGCCCTCGATATAGGTTGTGTTGTAAACCGGCGACACAAACAGCGGCAACGTGGTGGTGATGTTAGTGACATTCGCACCCGCGTACAGGTTGTCGGTGACGGCGGCAGAGGTAATACGCCACGAGGTGAGGTTGTCGGGCAGGGTAAACGAAACGGATGCCTTGCCGGTTTGGTCGGTTTTTGCCACTGCAAACGCGGCGGTATCCAAAAAGTTATCGCGTTTGTCGATGTCACCGCCGCCTGTTGGGGGGCCGCCGTCTCCGCCGCCCTTTCCGCCCTCTCCGCCGCGGTTAAAATTGTACTGATTGTACGACGCAAACGAGGTGATATTGTAAGAAAACACGCTTTGGTACAATGTAGAAAGCGGGTCGATGCTCTGGTCGGATACCGAGAACAACGCCTCGTCTACCACGCTTATCGCGATATCCGCCGCCACGGGCTTGCCGCTGCGGTCGGCGGCGGTGATGGCTAGCTGCACGGTATCCCCAGGCTTATACTGCTTTTTATCGGGCACGGCGCTCAGCTTTACGGCGCGCTCGGCGGTATCAAACGTTACGCGGCAGGAATCGACGGGGTAGATGTGCCGCCCGTCAAAGTACGCGCCCACCACCGTGAGGTTGGGCAGGTACTGCTCGCTTTGGGTAAACGATATGGACGCGGTATCGCTAACCCCGCTTTTTTCAATGCCGTCCTGCACCAGGGTATACAGCATGGTACCCCCTGTTACGGGCGCAGCGTTTTCAAGCAGGCTGATGCGAACCGTTTCGCCTAAGGCGTAGCTTGCCTCGTAACCGCCGTAGGGGTTGTACCAGTAAGGCATCAGTCCTTTGTATTGTGTCTTCTTGTCGTTTGCAAAGCGGTAGCTTTTCAGTTCGCTTGTTTGGTACAGCTCTTCGTAGTAGCCGTAATACTCCGTGTCCACCACCGTTCTGCCCTTGGTGTCCTTGTAGGTAAGCTCGATGCGGTAAAACTGCTCGTTGTTTGTGGGGTTTGGCAGGTCGCTCAGCACCGCCGTTCCGTTTACGGTGCTTACGGTATACCGCTTAGTCAGCGTCTCTTTTCGTGTGTAGTTGTACACCGGCACCGTGCGTTTATCCACGGGGTTGTAGTAGCTTGCGTACTGCTCCTTGAGGTAATCCACGCGGTACACGGCGACATCGACGGGGATGTTGACCGACGCGCCCTTGAAGCTACTTGGGTAGTCTTCGAAAATCTCGTCTCTGCGGCTGATTTTACTTGTATCCACGCGGTTTGTGTACAGGGTAAGCTTCTTTTCAAAGCCGTTCTGCTCCCGCTTGGTGGTCAGCATGATGTCGCGGGGGAATATCACCGCTGACGGCGATAGGTAGTACTGCTGGTCCTCCAGCCCCGTGGAGGACAGGTAGGCGGTCAGGGTATAGGGCATCCAGGAGGTCTGGTCGTCAAAGAAATGCCCGTCTTCATTGACGCGCAGCGTCGCCTTGCCCAACGAATCGGTTACAAGGGAGTGCGGTTTTTCGTTAAGCGTTGTCTCAAACGTCATGCCCGGTACGGGGGTTCCGTTATAAAACTGCGCGCCTACTAAGTAGTCCACCGTGTCGTCGGCGGTGTAAAACTCCTTGCCGCTTAATGCGGAGAACTGGTAGACCGGCTTTTCGTACTCATATACGTTGATGGAGTTTGAGCAGTACTCCGTTTCCTCCTCATCCATCAGTATCAGCTGGTAATAATCGGTGGATAGCGACTCGTACGAAATCTCTGCCGTAAAGCTGCCGTTGGGCAGTAAGGTGACGGGCGCCTCGACAATTGTTTCCTGCACATATTCGTCTCCCAACCAGCTTCCGGTGGTCAGGTGCAGGGTGAGTGCCTTGGGCAGCACCGCGCCGTCGGCACGCGGGGCAAGCCTGCCCCACAGCTTTACCGTATCGGTGGGCAGGTACAGCTCGCGGTCCTTGAACAAAAACGAGTAGTACAGCTCGTTGATATTCGGTTCCTGATCTGCCGAAAGCGGGATTCGTTCTACATATTCGTTCTCGGCGTCCACCTTGGCAAACAGGTAGCCCACCTCTTTGTCGCCGGTGGCAAACTGCGCAATGCCGGAGGAATCGGTGACGGCGGTCAGCGCGGGCGCGGCGGAGCCTGCCTCGAGCAGCCCGACGTTTGCGCCCTTTATGACAGAGCCACTTTGTGCGTCATTAAGCCAAGCGAGCGTCTGCCCGTTTACCGACTGCGTGTATACCGACACGTTGCTTATCTGCAACAGCTTTTGTACCGTGTACTCATTGCCGCCAAAGTCCTTTGTTGTGACGGTTACCGCATAAAAGCCCTTGGGCAGCGCCTCGGGGAACACCACATAGCCGTAGCTCCAATCATAATCGAGGAACTGAGTGGTAAACGAAACGTAGTGGTCCAGTGCGTCCTCGCTGCAGCGGTATTCGTCCCCGTCACCGCCGCTTTTAATAAACTCATCGCGCCCCGTGAGCGCCTGCATGTATGCCTCGCTGCCGCTAAAACGGGACACCGACACCGAAACATCCGTCCTGATAGGAAGCGAGCCGTCGTCGTTCTTGTTCACGCCCAGACGGATGACGGGGGTATCGTCCTGCAAAAAGGTTTCGCTGTACTCGCTGTACAGGTAAACCGGCATGCTGCCACGATTATATTCACCGTAGCCGGGGTCGGTGGTGGTAAACGACAGGCGGTAGTCCTCCGCCAAAATGTCGCCCAGCGGGCTTTTAAGCCCCTTCTTAACCGTGACCGTGTAGCGGGTGTTCGGTCTATAGCCGGAGTTCGGGTAAACAACAACGGTGCGCCCGCGGTTCTCTACCTTGTAATCCAGCGTCGGGCTAACCTCTATGTAGTCTGCAAGCTCCACCCCCGGGTGGGAGAAGCCCAGCTCGATGCCCGCATAGGTCCAAACGTCCGCCGCGTCGGGCGACGGGCTGCTGGACACCACCTCAAACGGACGCCTGCTTTGCACCGCCCAGGTGCGCGAAAGCCCCCCCGCCTCGGTAAAGGTAAACGCGTACACCGTGTTTGGTGCAAGCGGTTCGGCAGGCTTTAAGAAAAAGCCGTCGTCGGTGGCGGAGATGTCGTACGGTACGGCAGGCTCTACCGTAAGCCCCTTTTCAAGCTCGCGCTTTGACAGCCTGCTCTGCGAGCGGATGTAAAACCCCGAGTCGTACGCAACCCCCGCGTCGTCCTCGTTCTGCGGCGTGATGCTCATGCCCGAGATGATGGTGGGCTGCGCCTCGCCCGATTGAGCCGCACAGCCCGAAAAGGCGGCAAGCAAAAATGCCACACACAAAATAAGCGCCATAACCCGAGTAACAAATCCAAAACGAGTCATCCTGTTATCACCATACCCCTCTGTTATGTCGGCGAAAAACGCGTTACGGCGTGTCTCTCGTCAGTTGCACAATGAACCATATGTGTAGTGCCATACAATGGGCGATTTACTGCAAATTAATAACAATAAAAAAGGGGGAAGAAATAATAATCCCCCCATTACGGCTGCTGTGTAATCACCGCAAGGTAGCCCCACATGCCCGACTCCTTTACCGCGATGCGGCTTTGGGAGCAGATGCCCCCATCCTCAAACCGCGCGTCGCACAGGTACTGCCCCGCAGCATTGATGTAAGAAGTAGCGCCGCTTGTGTGGGTAACCCGCGCCACCCCCTCGGTAAAGGCATCCGCCTGCAAGAACTGCGGTGGGATGCGCACCTTACCTGCTCGGTCTAGGTACCCCCACAGCCCGTTTTGATAGAACGCACACAGCCCCTCGGAGTAATCGCCGAGCTGCGAAAAGCGGCAGGGCACGACTATTTCCCCCAAAGGGTTTATTACGCCGTACAGCCCGTCTAAGAGCACAACAGCAAGCCCGTCACGAAAGCCCCGCGCGTCCTGCCATACCCCGTCGCCAATCTGCCAGCCCATCGGGTTAATAAACAGGGTGCTCTCGTCTGTCTTTACGCGGGCAACCCCGTCTGTAAAACCATACGCTTCGTGGTACTGCGGCGCGAGAACGGTTCGCCCTGCGGCGTCGATATAGCCCCACTTAGCACCCACCTTTACGGCGGCAAGCCCGCCCCCAAAGGGCAAAGCCTCGTCGTAGGCGGGCGCGATTGCCCACTCGCCCGTGCGGTTTAAATAGCCCCATTTTGCGCCCAGCCGCGCGGCGGCAAGCGAGCCGGAGAACGGCAAAAGCTCGTCGACCCCTTCGCTAAGCACTGCCCCGCCCGATGTAATAACAACCCACATGCCGCCCATCTTCGCCCCGGCGCGCCCCTCGACGACCGGCGTGACCGCCTCGTACTGCGGCGGGATGCGCTCGCTACCCTGTGCATCCACAAAGCCCCATAAGCCACCGCGCTTTGCGGCACAAAGGGAATCGGAAAAACCCGAAAGCTCGTCGTAAACAGGCGGTATCACCCACGCGCCCGTATGGTCAATGCCGCCCCACAGCCCGTTTTGCCGCACCAGGGCAAGCCCGTTATCGAACGCGCGCGCGTCCTCATACAGAGCGGAAAGTGCTGTTATCGTATCCTCCGCAAGCCCGGAGGGCAATACGTCGCCTGCGGCATCCTGCGGCTGTTGTGTCGGACCGCCGCTTGCAGGGGGGGTATATGCACCAAAGGTGTATTCGGTTACAATCGTTCGCAATCGGTCATCGAGTGTATTCTCATAGCCCGATTGCGCGGCGGCAAACGCCTTTGCGTCCTCACCCAGCGACTGATGAGCGGTAACCAGCTGAAAATAGACCTCGGGGTTGTCGGCGTCAAGTATCACAAGCCGCTCGAGGGTCGTTACCGCGCCCTCGTAGTTGTGCGCGATAACGGCGTTCGTGGCATAGCGCAGCAGGTACGCGGGGTCGTCAGTCAGGCGGTTAGCAAAAAGCGCACAGCCAAGGATTGTTATCGCCGTCAAAGCCGCAATAAGCCGACAGGCGCGCGACGCGTCTTGGTTTATTACCATACAGGGACCCGAAAGGGTAAGCAGGTCACTTACGGTAATCGGATCGGGTGTTCGCGTTGGCGGCTGCACCAAAATAGGGTCGCGGTCTTCTAGGTACGCGCATTCCTCCTCCCACAGCTGCTCAGGGCTAATATCCTCGGTGAGTAGGGGGGGATAATCGCGCACCACCACATCGGCAGCGCTGACGCGTATGACCTCGTCCTGCTTCGGGGTACGGTTGCGCCGTGCGCCTAATGTGTGCGCAGGGGCATTATTTGCGCCGCATTTTGGGCATAAGGTGTCGGTTTTACGCAGACTGGTGCCGCATTGCCTGCAGCCTTTCATCCGTCCTACCCCCTTTTGCATCCTTTTTTGCCGAGACAGAATACCGCTTTGCGCGGCAAACCAGTAGAATGCGATAGATATCACATTCGGCTACTGATGATGTCGCTTTGCGGCTATTATACCACAACAACTAAAAAATGGACAGGATGCTGCCGCGGCTAATCCTCAATCAGGTACGCGGGGCGGTAGTAGCGGGTGCTTGTGTTTACAAGGTCGGAGTAATACACATAGCAGTTGGGTGAATTCTGCGCAAGCATCAGGGTGTTGCTGTCTACCACGATAAGGCTGTGGTGGTATTCCTCGTCCTCCCCCTCCTCGGGCTGCTGTGAGCAAAGCTGTACGATATCCCCCTCGGTTAACTGCGACGCACCTGTGAGCACATTGCCGTGAAGACCCGCAGACGAGAGGCTTCGCTCGCGTGTTACATAGCCCCAGAAATGCCCGACGTTCTCCCACGCGGGCGAGCCCCCGCCGCCGCCCGCAAACCAGCTGCTCGTCATATTGTCGTATGCAGTGATGCTCGCCTGCCCGCCGCCCGAAAAGCCCGACCACACGCACTGGGAGATAAAGTTCTGGCAGTTGCCCATCCAGTCGCCAATGGCATAAAAGCCGGGGTTGTTTGTTACGATGTGCGTCTTCGCATACGCGGCGACGCGAACGCCGTTGTAGACGGCGGCTTTTGCCGGCGGTGCGGGTGGCTCGGTCTCTGCCCCTGCCCCAAACTCTTTTGCCAGCGCGTCGCGCATCTGCTGCTCGTCCACAAGCGTAAGCGTCTGCCCCAGCTCAAAGCGGCGGATAGAGCCGGGGTAGTAGTGAAACACAATCTTCCACACGCCGTTTATCTCAAACAGCACAAAGGTGTGCTGGGCGCCCAGTGCCAGCATAGGAGGGTAGCACGCGTCGTCCTGCCCGGTAACGCGCAGGTGTAAAAGCACCGCAGAATCGCTTGTGTCAGAGCCACTCGACGAGCCCGTCTGCCAGCGGCGCATTCGGTCGTCCTCCGGCTCATCCTCAAAGGTGACGGTGTAGGGCAGCTGCTCGGTCGCAACATAGCAGTAGTTTTGCTCGGCAATCAGCCTGCGGCGCAGAATCAGCGTTTGTAGCCAAACCTCGGCGTTCTTTATCCCCCGCCTTGAGATGTCGGCAATCGCGCTCAAATCGGTATACGACAGGGTAGCATACGACCTGTACTGCTGCTCAAAATAGGCTTCCACTGTCTCCTCGGGCGTGAGTGGGTAGGGCGGCTCGTACCGTGCCACTGTTTCTTCCTCTGCCAAAGCAGGCACAGCTTGCTGTGACGAAGAGCTTTGGCTAGGTGCGTCGAGAGTGGGTTTGTCGGCAGTACGGTCGCAGGAGAACAGGATAAGGGCGGCAAGGGTACACAGGATGGCAGCGCTAAAAACCCGTTGCATGGCACGGCTCCTTTTTTCACAAATATGCAGGCTCATTTTTGCTGTGGTTTACTCTATCGCCAGTATATTCGGTGTGACGTGTTATATATGATGTGTGACAAGTCGTTTGATATAGCAACGCAAAAGAAGTTAAATAAATGTTTTATAATGGGATAATATGTGCGTTTTTGGATGTTAATAGAAATAGTTCTTGATTTCACTCGGGATTTCAAGTAATGTTAAAAGGGAAGAAATTTCACTAAACGGGCGGTGACAAAATGCTTCGTCACTCGGGCACCATACGAATTGAGAGCGAACGGCTACTTCTACGCAGGTTTTGCCTGGAGGATGCGTCCGCTATGTACTACAACTGGACAAACGACCCGGAGGTAAGCTGTTTTATGCGGTGGCAGCCCCACAAAACGGTGCGGGAAAGCCGCGACATGCTGCAAAAATGGGTGTCTCAGTACTCAAACCCTGCCTTTTATCAGTGGGGTATCGAGCAAAAGTCGGATGGGTCGCTGGTCGGCGCAATCGGGCTTTATACGGTAAACGAGGGCGATTTGTGCGCCGAGGTGGGCTACTGTGTCGGCAGCCGGTATTGTGGGCAGGGCATTGCGACCGATGCTTTGAGCGCGGTGCTGTTCTTTGCGTTTGAGCGGGTGGGCTACAACCGCGTAGAGGCGTATCACGCCGCGGCAAACCCTGCGTCGGGTAGGGTGCTTGAAAAGGCGGGGATGCGCTACGAGGGCTTTGCACGGCAAAAGTACCGTTCCAACCGCGGGTTTGAAGACTGCCGCATGTATGCCGTACTAAAGAGTGACTGCCCCGAGCAGACAAACACACAAAACGAGTTGCCGCTGCCGACTTGAGCATCACAATACGGCAGGGCAGGAAGGCAGGAACACAACAATGACCCTATACATAAGACAGAAGTTCTTTTCTATCGGAGATAAATTTAACATCACAGACCCAAACGGGGAGAATGTATTTGAGGTGCAGGGGCAGCTATTCTCCTTCGGTGCAAAGCTGCGGCTTTACGATATGCTCGGGCGCGAGCTATATTATGTGGAGCAGAAGGTATTTCGGTTTTTGCCCCAATATTATATATACGAACAGGGTCGCCAGTGCGCGGTAATCAACAAGGAGTTTACCTTCTTTCGCCCGCGCCTGTCTGTCTCGAGTGCCTACGGCGATATCGCGATAGACGGTGATTTTTTCAGCATGAGCTTTTCAATCTACCTAAATGGTGGGCTGATTGGCTCAATCTCAAAAGAATGGCTGTCGTTTACCGACTTCTATCGGCTCGACATCCCCGACGGGGCGAACGCCGCGTTTTTTTGTGCATTGGTTATTGCCATCGACAACTGTCTGCATGACGGCGATCGTTCGGGTAGATAACGGCGAAAGGTGTGATTGCATTGAGCAAGCTACGTTTTGCGGTGCTCGGGTATCCCCTTGAGCACACGCTTTCCCCTCAGCTGCATCGTCGGCTGTTTGCGCAAAGTGGGCTGGATGTGGAGTATGCTACACTGGCTTTTACACCCGACGAATTCTGCCGACGGGTCGATGAGCTGTTTACCCTAAACGGATTTAACATCACCATGCCCTATAAGCAGCGCATCATCCCGTTTTTGGAGGGTGCTACCGGGGAGGCGTTGCGTTTTGGGTCGATTAACACCGTACTGGTGCATGGTCCGGGTAGGGCAATTGGTCACAACACCGATATTGCAGGGGTAATAAAAAGCTTTGAGATGCTGGGCGTGTCGTTTCGCTCCAAGGTATGTATAGCGGGAGCGGGGGCAACTGCCCGGATGATCGCAACCGAGGTGGTACGGCGGGGTGGACATGTGACCATTGCCGTGCGCCAAGGCTCGCTTGGCAAGGCACAGGCGCTTGCAAATGCGGTGCAGCGGCTCTCGGCGCAGCCGTGTACAGCCGTGTGCACACTAGACAGCCTGACCGAGCGGTATACCCTTTTGGTTAACGCCACCCCCTGCGGGATGTTCCCCGATGTAAACGGCTGCCCGTTCCCCGACCGTGCCATCGAACAGACGGACGCGGTGTTTGATTTAATCTACAACCCAGAAAACACCGTGCTGCTTACCAAGGCAAGGGGGCTTGGCAAGCCGGCACTTGGCGGGCTGCATATGCTTGCGTGGCAGGCGGCAGAAGCGCATGAGTTTTGGTACGGCGCGAATTTTTCGATCGAGCAGGTCGAGGGAGTGGTTGACGAACTGCGGCAAATCTTGTAGAATAATAGGTGCTGTTAATATTTATGTAAAATATCTGTGCCGAAAAACCGCATAACGCATACCGCGTATGGGGTGGGTCTTGCTGATATTTGATTGTAACAGGTTTATTATTTTAAAAGGACGTGCGCCGTGTGAAGTACAACCGTATCCTGCTCACCGGGTTTATGGGCAGCGGCAAAAGCACCATTGGACGCGCAGTATCCGTCCGGCTCGGCTGCCCGTTTGTGGACACCGATGCGTTAATTGAAGAAAACGAAGGCATGAGCATCTCCGAACTGTTTGCACAGCGTGGCGAGGCATACTTTCGTACCCAAGAGCACCGCTTGACCTATGAACTTACGAAACGCAACAACCTGGTTGTATCGAGTGGCGGCGGCTTTATTTTAACCAACGCGGTATACCAGCTTGCGGCTGCTAACTTCACCATCGTATTTGTTGATGCACCATTTGAACTGTGCCTTACGCGCATCAAGCAGGACGACACCCGTCCACTTGCAAAAGGCAAAAGCGACAAGGAGCTGCGCGCGCTGTACAATGCGCGCAAAAGCATCTACCAGGTGCGGTGCGATTTTTCGGTGGATGGCTCAAAAACCATGCTGTCGGACATCGTTAATGATATCATAGCGGGAGTACGCTGATTTTATAATAACAAAAACAAGCCGCAGAGAGGGTTTCTCTGCGGCTTTTCTGTGTACTAATCTGCCAAACTGCTTACGATTACTTGCAGAGGGACGGCAAATCGGCAGGCACACAGCTCACCCGCAGAAAAGGCAAAACTGTAATCTAATCGTACTGTGTGGCAAGCAAAAAAGCAAGGGGTTCTGGTTTTGTATTCACACATCCTTTTCAATTGCGAAATAGAGGGGGATATGCTAAACTATTTGGTATAAACAGGCCTTTGTGCCGACTACATCAAGGAAAGAGGATGTGCTATGGCAAAACGAGAGGATTATCTGTCGTGGGATGAGTATTTTATGGGCATTGCGTGCATCTCGGCGCGGCGCAGCAAGGACCCATCTACCCAGGTGGGCTGCTGTATTGTTAGCGACCAAAACCGCATTGCGACGGTGGGCTACAATGGCATGCCATCGGGCTGTTCGGACGACGAATACCCGTGGGAGCGGGACGGCGACCCCCTTGACACCAAATACGTATACGTCTGCCACGCGGAGCTTAACGCCATCCTCAGCTATAACGGCGGCAGCCTGCAGGGCTTTAAGGTGTACACCACACTGTTTCCGTGCAACGAGTGCACCAAGGCAATCATCCAAAAGGGCATTAAGGAGATTGTGTACATGGAGGACAAGTACGCCGACAGCCCCGGCGTGATTGCCGCCAAGCGCATGCTGGTTTCGGCAGGGGTTGCGTACCGCCAGTATGTGCCCGGGGGTAAGAGTGTGACGCTTTCGCTGTAAGGGGATAATGCTCTCCGCAACGTGCGGCGTTTGACGGTAGCCTATAAAGAACGGATATAAAAAAGACCTTGCGCACGAACAGGCTGTGTTGTGCGCGGGGTCTTTTTTCGTTACGGCGGGTTTTGTTTTCTAGGCAGATTATTCGAGTAGGGAGGTTAGCAGTTTTACTGCTTTGTTTGCTTCAAGCTGAAAGGGGAGTGTCATTAATGTGTAGCCAAACGCAAACATCAGGAAGGGAAGCATCAAAAGCGGTTCAAATTGTCGCCCCACAATCAAATTCGCAAGTACTAAAAAACATACTGCGCCCACACAACCAAGCCAAACAAACATAAAAACGGAGATAACGGCATGCAGACGCATCACAACATCCACGATAGCGATATTGTCTTCCGTTACGCGCCCCTTGATAAGAGGCAGGAATGAGTTGTTGTAACGGATGGTGCGATGGATCGTAAAACCGTTTTCCGTTATCTTTCCCCGAAACGGGTATGTACTTGGTTCTATGCAAAAGCTGGGATACGGGGCAGTGTTATTGCGTAGAATCTCCAATACCTGCACTTTGCTTTTATCGGTTTCAATCCGAAAACGGTTGTAAGGGAAGAATATCATAGTCAATATCTCCTACGGCAGGATGTGTGTGGGTTATAAACCGTTGCGAACAATATCCAACCGCTTCTTAATGTTTAATGTACCCCAATAATCAGTTATGGCGAAGCCTGTACCTATATCCAAAAACAATCTGTATGCTGCAAGAAATATAGTTTTTGAACCGCATTCCATTTTTAACATTGTACCAATTCCGTTAAGTTTAAACAACTCAAGGCAATGAATTGTATTTAGAGCAACCCGTTCTTTCTTTGATACGATAAAAATATTATCGTTTTCATCAAGTATAATACCCTTTTCAACGAGTGTTTCCAAGCCGATGGATTCGCCCACAAAATATATAACTTTATAGCTTTTCAATTCAAAATACACCTCACTACTCTTTATTGTTGGCACCTACTATGTGCGCGTACATAAAATCCCCCACCAAACGCCTTCGCAAACCGTTAAGTAGCTTTTGCCGTCATAAACCATAAAAAATAAGGAAGGGCGCGGAGCCAGTCCGCGCCCTTCCTTATTATACCTTGCACTGCGTAAAATGTCCATATGTGTAAAACTGTGGGTAAGCTCGTCGATGCTGCGGGTTTCCGCTTTACCGCAGAGCGTATTCGTATACGTTGTCGTACCGCTCCTCCACTGCAATGTGTGCAGTGAGGGCGGCGGTGTCGTATACCACCGACCATCGCGTGCGGTCGGGGATGGCAACCTTCGAGAGTAGCTCCATCGCGGAGTCCGTGCCGATGATGCCCCCGCTTGCGGACAGGGTGGTTTCTATCGTGTCAAAACGCTCAAACTCGTTAAAGCCCTCGCCTAGGTTTACACCGTCTGCCATCACAAAGTTGGTGGCAATCTCATATGGCTCGGCGCTGCGGATAGCGTGGAGAGCGCCCTGCCAAAACTCGATGACCGCAGCGTCCCCGGCGGCGTCCGAAACAAGGTAGTGGCACTGCACATCCCCCGAAAAGTACAGGTTGTAGTCGGAAATAAGTTCAACCGCTTCCTCCACCGTCGCCGCTTTGTCGAGCATGAGCCGGATGGCGGTGGTGGTGTTGAGCATCACGCGCCCGTCCTCGTAGGGTGGCTGCGCCTCGGGCACCGCAAGTAGGGCGACGCACAGCCCCGCTTCGTTCATGCCGTCAAACGGCAGGTAGGGTGCGGCGAGCGTCAAAAAGCTGTTAAATGAACCGGGCGTGGGCAGGTTGCCCTGCCCATAGCCCGCAAACGACAGATTCACGGTGGATACCGACGCGTACCCGTTTTCGGGTGTGGTTGTAACAACCAGAGCGGGGGCGTAATCAAAGTCGAAGTTGCGCCCGTATATGCCGCCGCCCGTCTCATTCTGTGCGTAAAACGCCGAGCACCCCGCACCCGTGACATTAAAATCAAACGGCACACCCTTTAGCAGCCTGTTTACAACAAACTGCTCGATATCGCGGTCGGTCTGCGCGCCCACCTTTAAAAAGTCGTCAAAGCCGTAGTCGCCGTAATAGGTCATGGTAAACAAAGGCAAGTCCCCCTGCTGTTTTAGGGAGGATAGGCTGCGTAGATCGTTAAAGAATAGCACACCCCCTACCACACCGGTAAGCAGTATCAGCGCCATAAGCGCAAGCAATAGTCGTTTTACAGTCTTGTTCATCGGTCGTACACCCCATGTAGTCACAAAAATAGAGGGCGGAGCAGTGCCCGCCCTCGTGCTAATTATACCGAACCCTTCCCCGCGTGTCTATCCTGCCGATCAGGTAGCGATGAAGGCTTACTCCTCGTTTGCCCAAGCGTCGAGCTTTTTCATCACCTCGTCGCGGGTTTTGGTACAGATGTCGGGTAGCGCACCGCCCAGCGCCTTGCCCGCCTCGGCAAAGCCCTTTTCGATGGCGGCCTTGAGCGTCGCTAGCTTTGACGGGTCGTCCCCGCTCACGGCAACGGCAAACGCAACAATGCGGTCACTGACCGCCTTAACGCCCCACTCGCCGTCCTCCGAGATTGCTTGTCTTGCCTTCTCCACGGTGTCGGTGTCGATGGTAAGCTTTCCCGCGCTTCCTTGATTGACAATCAGCTTATGGATATACGCGCGCAGGTTTTCCGAGATTCTCTCCGTCTCCTGCTTTAACCGCGCAATGGTTTCGCTGTCGGGCTTTACCCTGCCTGCTTTTGTATAGGTGCCGCTCGACGTGCCGGGTTTTGATGTTTGCTCAAACGTGTCTACCACGCCGCTTTTCTGCTGCGCCGATGCAGTAGAATCTGTTTTAAAGACACGGCTAGTGGCGTATGCCGCCGTTTGTCCTGTATTTATGCGTTCTATCATTGTAATGACCATACCTTTCCGGCGCGCTGCACCAAAAAGGCACAAGGCACCATGAGAATAGCATGCGGCTCTGCCGCAGGCGGCACTGTTTTGCGACAGTGATTGCTCTTAAGCTTCTTTAATCCAATTATCGGCACAAATGCAATAAACTTAAGCAGCAGGGCTCGGGTTTGTGCCATCTATTTTAATGTCCCCATAAAACAAACCCGCCGCAAGAGCACACAGCCTTTGCAGCGGATAAAAAGTGAAAGTGTTACAGCCCCTCTTTGATCTCGCGTCCCTCGCGCAACAGCTGCGTTAATGTGTCGCTGTCTTGTGCAGTAAGCGCCGAGCGGTACGCGGTCAGGTTGTCGATGAGCAGGGTCAGCTCGTCGGTTAGGTAGTCGGCGTTGTGCAAGAACAGCTCGCACCACATCGCCTCGTTGAGCTTCGCAACACGGGTCAAATCCTTAAAGCTGCCCGCGCTGTAGCCGTCGTGCTCAGTAGCCCGCGGGCTTTTGACATACGCGTTTGAGAGCACGTGCGCAAGCTGCGAGGTAAAGGCAATCACACCGTCGTGATGCGCGGGGGTGGTAACCACCGTCTGCCGAAAGCCCAGCTCGCGCGCAAGGGTCTTTAGCATGGTTACCGCCTGCGCCTGCGCTGCGTCGTCCGGTCGGGTGGGGGTAAGGATGAATGACGCGCCCGAAAATAACGTGGGCAGCGAGTGCGCAAACCCCGAGAATTCGCGCCCCGCCATCGGGTGCCCGCCCACAAACACTTGCCCCGCATCCCGGCAGGGCGCGTCCAGCGCGTCACACACCGCCCGCTTTACACCGCACAGGTCAGTAATGATGCATCCCTTTTTCAAAAGGGGCAGCCTCGCCAGCACCTCCGTTATTGTGGCGGCAGGGTATAAGGCGACAAACAACAGGTCGCACCGCGCAAGGACGGCGTCGTCAAGGCGCTTGTCTATGGCGCTCTCGGTAAGCGCTTGCAATACGGCGTCTTCATTGATGTCATAGCCCGCCACGATGTGCGGCGTGTTTTGTTTTATCGCTTTGGCAAACGAGCCGCCGATTAGCCCGAGCCCAATTACGCCGATGGTTAAGGTTTGCATCGAAAAATTCCTCACTTTTTATTGATACACTGCGTGTAAAGCCAAAAATCGACCACAATAAAGATAGCAAAGGGGGTTACATCAAAAAGGTTTACTGTTATTGGATAATGTGAGATAATATGCTTAAGAAGTAAACACATAAAAATACTAGACGGAGTAATGTGCCTTAACCGTGTTTGCTATTCATAAAAAGGAGATGTAACAAATTTTATGAAAAAAACTGTTTCGTTCATGCTGGTTGCTCTTTTACTGCTTTCTATTCCGGCGGTCTCTCGTTTTAATAAACCCTTTGCTGTTGAGATTTCAACGGACGTTGGCGACTACAGAGTAGTTTTGACTGATAATGATTTAATATCTTTGCCACCCTTGGAACTGGATAGGCAACTGAAGGCATTAATAGAGGATGTTGCTGCGGGCACAGCCACACCATTTACAAGGGCTAAACAGTTAGGTGAATAAAATGGAGCACAACCCAAAGAGACAAATGTGGGGGTACACCCCAGCACCCCGGCTGGCGTTTTCGAACGCTTAAGATGTGGCAATCCTGCGCGAGGCATCCATGATGCAGCGAAAATCCTTCATCATGCATTCAAACTCGTCGGGTCGCAAAGACTGCGGACCATCCGACAGCGCCTTTTCGGGGTTGTTGTGTACCTCAATAATCAGTCCGTCACAGCCTGCGGCAATGGCCGCCATCGAGAGCGGGCGCACCATCCACGAGATGCCCGCCGCGTGGCTGGGGTCTACCATTACGGGCAGGTGCGACAGCTTGTGCAGCAGCGGGATGGCGGAGATGTCAAGGGTGTTGCGCGTCGCGGTCTCAAAGGTGCGTATGCCGCGCTCGCACAAAATAACCTGCTCGTTGCCGCCCGCCATGATGTACTCGGCGCTCATCAGCAGCTCCTCCATGGTATTGGCAAGCCCGCGCTTTAGCAGGATGGGCTTACTCGTTTTGCCAAGCAGCTTTAACAGCTCGAAGTTCTGCATGTTTCTGGCACCCACCTGAATCACATCCACTTCGTCAAACAGCGGCAGCTGGTCGCTGGACATAATCTCGGTTACGATGGGCAGCCCCGTCAGCTCCCGCGCTTTGCACAACAGCTCGATGCCCTCGGCGCGCAGCCCCTGAAACGCATAGGGAGAGGTGCGCGGCTTAAATGCACCGCCGCGCAGCATCGACGCGCCCGCCTTCTTAACGGCTACCGCCACCTCGCAGATCTGCTCCTCGCTTTCTACCGAGCAGGGACCCGCGATAACCGGCATGTGCCCTCCGCCGATCTTCACATTCCCCACCGTCACTACGGTGTCGTCGGGGTGGAACTTGCGGTTTGCGTTTTTGTACGGCTCGGTTATGCGCTTGACCGACTCTACATACGGCAACGCGCCGATGGCGTCGATATCCACCCGTGTGACATCGCCCACCAGCCCCACGATGGTGGTGTGCACACCTTTGGATAGATGCACCTTGACGCCGTCCTTCTCTACAAGGCTGCAAAACTGTGAAAGCTGGTC
Source organism: Bacillota bacterium (assembly GCA_023443315.1). GTDB lineage: Bacteria > Bacillota > Clostridia > Oscillospirales > Ruminococcaceae > Acetanaerobacterium. The sequence goes on from JAEZVA010000082.1 coordinate 24,089, forward strand.
TTCGCTTGTGCCGCGTTTAACAACAACAATCATTGTATGACCCTCCCAAATTAAAGCAAAATAAAACGGGCGGCGCTTTCTGTCTCAAAAGCGCCGCCCTATTACGTTACCCGTTTATTACGGTGTAATTCAGCGAACCCGGTTTGATAACAGCCTGCCATGTGCATACCCTATTAAGCCCGTGCGGTACAAATACCCCGAGCGATAATAATAGCGGTACGAAGGGCTAGTAAACTGTGTCATATCAGCCGGATTGCCTCCCTCTTTTTGGACTTTGTCCTATCATATCAGGTTGACCCGCGGTTGTCAACGCTTTTTTGAGTAAAAGCTTTAAATCGATAAAGTGTTCGGATGCCAGTTTGTAGTTTTAACGCATAAAACAAGGCGGTCTTGCCAGCACTCGGCAAAACCGCCTTCGCGTTTTGTACATTACAGAGCTGCGCAGGGGTAGTTATTCCGAGACACTGACCACAATTGTCATCTCTCCAGAATCGCCGCTGAAGGTTATTGCAGCGGAGGTGGTCTCGTTGTAGCTTGCGCCAAAGTATAAACCATCCTCGCTGTCCATAGTAAAGGGGCTCTCCGAAAAGCCAGCGTTTTGAACTGCCTGCACATAATCGTTGTAGTCCGACTCAGTCGCGTCGTTTACAATAATCATGCAGTACTTCTCGGAATTCATCACAGAGCTGACGGTACCGCCTCTCAGCGGAGGCAACAGGTCGGCGGCTTCTCCCTTGGGCCACTCGGTAGCACCAAACGTAACCTGTTCGCCGTCCTCGCCCTGAATCACAATCTCTTCGCCGTCAATGTTGATATCGGCACCTGAGGTAAATTGGTTCACGATGCCCTCGGTAACCGCCTCGCCAATCTTTTTGTTAATCTGCTCGCGGATAGAGCATCCGCTCAAGGCTACGATCATTAAGACAGCAGCCAAAAGAGCAAGCAGCTTCTTTAACATAGGTTCCCCTCCTCATCAATTGCCAGTGTTATTTAAGTAGCTTAATCTTTCCGAGCAGGGGCAGTTCTTTTGCCTTGCCGCTAAAGCCGTTGATGATGCCCATAATACCAAAGACTGCAACGCCAATACCAAACAACGGCAGAAGAATCCAACCGATGATGGGGATAATGGACAGGACGATGGTGCCTACCACCGAGATAATCAGTAAAGCCAGACCCTGGTTTGCATGGAACTTGCCGTATTTGGATTCGGGGCACATAACCAGCGGCAGGAAGAAAAGGATATAGGCAAGACCGGCTGCGGTTTTACCCTTTTCAATATCCGCTGCATCAAACGCGGGTGCTTCGGCTGCCTGAGGGTTCTCGGTCTGCGCGTTTTCAGTGTTCTCGGGAGCCGCTGTGTTGGTGTTTAACTCATCTGTCATCGCTGTGTCCTCCTAATAATATGTTATTTGGGGTCAGTGAATAATACCAATCTTCGTTTGAAGTGGTGACAAAAAAACCTCCGCAAAACCGCATAAACCAAAGCGGTTGATTGTTTGACTATTTCAAAAACGAAGATTAGTATAAGGAACGCAAAAACAGTCTTTTCAGGGCACGACATCGGTAGCGGGTAAAGCCTGTGCAAACTCCCCGTACGCAATAATCAGTTCGGGCTTGCTGTTTACGCCAAGCTTTTTGTACAGGTGGGTTGCATGGGTATTTGCAGTGGGATACCGCACCCCCAACAGCTCGGCTGTTTGCGCAAGGGTGTAGCCCCTTACCAGCGCTTCGAACGTCTCACGTTCGCGCGGGGTAAGGCTTTGTAACCGCTGTACCTTTTCACTGGTATCGGGAATGCGCTTTGCTGCACTCTGCTTCGACCCAAACAGGGAACCATTCTTTGCACCGGAAGATAGCCAACCAAAGACCGACATTTTTATCACCTTCTTATCACTGCCTTTGTCCGAATTATACGGTGACAAAGGGCGTAGCGTCTATTCATTAGTTCACATGAAATGAAAAAATACCCAAATCTCATTAGTATTAAGTAGCATTTATTAGTGCTAAGCAGTGAATGGATTTGCGCTGTTGTAAATTGACAATAGCGTAACAAACAAAAAAGCCGCCCGAAGGCGGCAAAATTGCGGTATTAGAATGCGTTATTCCACTGGGGGTACGGTGGTGTCGTCCTGCCCAAACAGTACGAATAATTCCGCGCGGCTGTTAATAGAAAGCTTGCGGTACAGCGTGGTGCAATAGGTGTTTACGGTGGGGTACTGCAGACCGAGTATCGCCGAGATTTGGCGCAGGGTGTGACCGCGCAGCAAAAGGGTGCACACACTGCGCTCACGTGGCGACAGATTATAGCGCGCAAAGCAATCACACACCGCGTTCATATCGGTCTCGTGGTACTCGTCCAGCCACCCGTGACGAAACAGGTCGTTGTAAAACAGCGGCATGAACAGCACAAACACAAACAAAGTAAGCAAGGATACCACAACGGTTGTCGGCTCAAGCGCCTGGGGGTAAAAATCATAGATGATTCCCGAAGCAAGCGTCGGCGGTATGGCTACCCCGCATGCGGCAAATAGGGCAGTGCGAAACACTCGCAGACTGCCGTATTTTTTTACAAAACCGCCGCCCATAAACATCACGCCGGTATAACCAGCACCCGTAAACGCGCCGTAGATCAGTGCCCCGATGAGATTGTAGGGCTGGGGAGCCAGAGTAATTAGCAGCAGCGACAGCGCCGACGCTGCGATAAACAGGTTCCACAGATGCCAAACACAACGCCGAAACACAAGATGTAGAGAAACCGTTACCACCGCTGAGCATACGATGCCAAGCGCGTACCAATGGTAGTGTAAGGGGTAATTGGTGCGCAGCAGCAGCTCGCCGAATGTAGTGATCGAGAAGAATGCAGCCACGCAGCACAGCACCACCGTCTTGCCCCGAGGTGGGGCGGCGGGTTTTACAAGCGGCGTTGTAAGGTGCTCCTCGCGATACAGCATCAGGCACAGCGTGATACCTGCCACAAGCAACGCGGGTACGACGCGCTCAATCACAACATTCTTTACGTTGTGGTGGTAGATCAAAAGTGTTGCCCCCTGCCCCAAGGCTGCAAGCAAAGCCGCATAAAACCGCTCGGCGTTTTGCAATACAAACGCAAAGGCGTACGCGGAACAGGCGGCGCATCCGCCAAGACCCGCCCAGCACAATGTGATGGCAAAAAGGCGAATGACGGGCGCAAGCGGCATCATCCAAACCAAGAATCCGGCAGCGACAAGGCAGATGCTCACGCTGCGAAACGTAGGCATCCGCTGTGGGCGCAAGAAAATAAGAGTCACCGCAAAGACGGCGTAGCTAAGCTGCATCATCGAGCCCGAATCAAGCACACCCAGCTGTATATCCACCGAAAAATAGGAAAACTGCATATCGGCAAGCCACAAAGATAGGATGAACGAAAGGGTATAGGGCAAGTACGACAAGCGAACCCCGCGCAGATCCAGCTCCTTGCGCGAACGTCCACAAACGGTGAGGGCGGGTGCATGCTCTGTTACTGCGGTAGCTGTCATCTGCGTTTTCACTCCTCTTTGTTAATTGCAAATACTTTCTACTGCTTAATTTAACATAGTACTATAAAAAATACAACGAGAATTGGAAGAATCGTTAATTAAAGTAAGTGATGACTGACTGCCGCATCATGATACCACATTATTTTGCAAGAATCATAGAAATAAGTCTATTGAATATACAACAGAAAGCCCCCTCCACGGCTTTTGCCGCAAGGGGGTGTGTGGGTCATTCGGTCAAAATAGATGCGTGCAGCTTCTGATTATTTTACTCGTTTTCTTAAGATGTTAAAACTTATTGCCGCAACAGCAAAAAACGCTACTCCAAAAACTACAGTGTGCAGTATTCCGTTTGGATAGGGGGCAACCCAGCCTTGTTTGAAAACCATGATTGAAAAGAACCCGGCAATCATTGAAACCGGCATAAAAGCAATTCCGAGTATATTGAGCCAATCAACATAAAATGGAGCCTTTTCAGTAGAAAGCAAACGACCAATAAAATAGCCGGCAACTCCAACTGCCTGAATAATCATAGAACCCCATACGGATTCCATCGTTTGTTCTTCGTACCATCCGCCAAAAGCACAAAAAAGACCTATTGCAATAAATGCAGTGGAAGCGATATAGAGTATTTTACTTGTAAGCCCTTTGCTTTTTTCTTCCTTATCTGCAATCGGTTCAATTCCCTTTAAAATGTAATCGGTAGTTACATCGAAAATATCGCTTAAAACAATTATCTTTTCTAAATCGGGTATGCTTTTCTCGCTTTCCCATTTAGAAACTGCCTGTCTTGATACCCCTGCTTTATCTGCAAGTTCTTCTTGAGAAAGCCCTTTTGTTTTTCTCAAATATTGTATTCTGTCTGCCATGTTCATCGTCGGCACCCCTTTCTTTCATGATGCTATTATAACAAAACGGTTGGTTGCATAACCACCACTTAGGCATGGAGATATGTCAACCGACAGTTGCAGCTGCGTTTTTAGCACCAAAACCAATATCAATAACCCTTACTCGGTACATGATAAAAAATTAGGTTAGAAAAGACGCATTTGCATCTATTCTAACCTAAATCATCTTGGCGCGCCTAAGATGATTCGAACATCCGACCTACCGCTTAGGAGGCGGTCGCTCTATCCTGCTGAGCTATAGGCGCAGATTGTAATACCGCTTCGTAAAGCAGTGCCTTCGGTATGCTAGCAACGGCGTTTATACCGCAGTCGGCAGAGATTATGTTACAACAATTCACGCATTTTGTCAATTGCGCGGCGCGTATAATCGGGCACCGGCACGACTGTGCAACCAGATTCACGGCATGCCCTGCTTTGGAATATAGTATAGTGATTCCATGTAATAAGGGGCGATACAATCTATGACGCTGGCACAACAACTAAAAGAATACATACAAAGAGAGCTAGATTCCTCTGCACTGTACCGCGAGCTGGCAAAAACCGCGCCAGAGCAGGACGCAGCGTTGCTGCGGGAGCTTTCGGCGGATGAGCTCCGCCACGCAAGGGCGTTCCAAAGTGCGTACACCACGCTGACGGGCTACAGCTATACGCCCAAGGTCAATGGCATAGTGCCACAGGGCGCCTATCGAGACACCCTACTTGGGCAGGTGCAACAGAGCTGTAGTGATCTGCGTAGATACTCGCAGCAGACGCTTGGTGCGTGCAAGAATGACCAAACGCAAAATGCCTTACTGTGCGCGGAGCAGGATAAAATCGTCCACGCGCTTCGACTGCTTGCCATGGCAGCGGAGGAAACACAGGAGCAAACGGAAAAGGAGTAACAGAAAACCGACGCCTTTTTTAAGCATCTGCCTCAAGATCGTGTTGCGGTCTGCGGGGCGGATGCTTCACCAATGCGTCAAAACCAAAATAGTATAGAAATATAATGAAATGGCGGTGATGCCAATGAAGCGTAGACATGATTTATCAAAGGTGAAGCCACTGGGATCAAAGGCTGCAGCGTCTTGTGTCCCGGTAGGGCTTGATGCAGAGTTTAAAGCCCTGATGGCGTTCTTAGCCCAGCGAAACGATACCGAGATCTATGAGGCGGTCAAGCACAATCTGGCTTATTTTGAGGGCAAGGACAAACAAAACTATGACGCAACCATAAACTATTATAATAAGTATATGCTGTGGGGTGCGTATTATCCGACCGCCGGAGTATGGGAGCTTGCGCAAAACCGCGCGGAGGCATTCTCGCAACACCGCGAAGACTTTGAGTGGCTGTACGGTCGGCTGGGGGATTATCGCTCCAAGCGGGTATTGCACAACATCCTGTCTTACTGGCTTACCTCCGATTACGCAAAGATTGTCGCGCTGCGTGATAAATACTTTAAGCAGTATTTTGACCTTGACCTAATCGGCTGCGATGAGACCGAGGTACTTGTCGACATCGGCGCGTATATTGGCGACACGATGGTTGACTACGTGAAAACCTTCGGTGACCGTTGCTACAAGCGCATCTACTGCTACGAGGTTGTGCCGGAGAATGTGCAGTACATCCACCGCAATATCGAGTTGTTTCACCTTGACAATGTCGTTGTAAAGGAGCTGGGGGCAAGCGACGGAGCGGGAACACTGTTTTTGCCCGATGCTGCCGTGTCCTCGGTAAAAAAACTGTCTGAAGCCGGAGAGGTAAAGGTACAGACCGTCGCAATCGATGAGGACATCGACGAACCCGTTACCTTTATCAAGATGGATATTGAGGGTGCGGAGGAACAGGCGCTGCTTGGCTGCCGCAACAAGATTGCCCAGCACCATCCCAAGCTTGCGCTTGCAGCCTATCATAATCACAAGGATATGTGGCGGCTTGCGCGCATCATCGACGAAGCCGACCCCACCTATCGGTTCTATCTGCGTTACTATGGCGACCCGCTGCTTCCGACCGAATATGTTTTGTATGCGGTATAATGATTTCTTAATACGCAGTATGGCGGCAAAAAGGATGCTTGTCGCAACAATGAAGCTACAGCAGGGGGGAGGTTCCCTCGGCTGTAGCTTCAAACATTCAAATACCCTAACATGGCATTTGCTTTGATCTGTTCGGGTGTAATGACGGTTGCTCTGTAATATGAGCGTGCTAGGAAACATATAAAGGATTATTTCGTTTGCATGTCGATTGTCAGGTCTCCAAACACAAAGGATTTAATCTGATCGGGGTCAATTACAACGTCAAGGGAAAACATGATTTCACAGCTGTTTGCAGTACCGCTTCTTCCATCGCCCAGCACCTTAATTTGTGTGTTATCCATCATGGTAACGGTTGCGCTGGGGTTATCCGCTCTAACTGGGGACAACTGGATGCGGCGGTATGTCGCCTCGTCCATAGACGTCAAAAGGCTGAGGTAGTACGGAGAAACCGTAAGCTTCTTAGCGTGCAAGGTTTCGCCCTGTACCGACAGGCTTTTGTCAAGCGGAAAAATTCGTGTGGATTTTTCTAAATCAAGTGGGATGGTAAATTCCCAATTTCCTTTGAGCAGCGGGTGAGCGCCATTTCCTGCGTTTAGAATAAGCACATAGTTATTCAGGTCATCCTTCGAGGTAATTCCGTCTACAGTGATTGCCCACTGCACAAGATCGGGCGGACTGTCATCGGTGGCGGTTCCGATGGTATAGGGAAGTTTGATTTCGCCTGTTTTGGGGTTAAGAAGCGCCGCGTGGGGAAGAATTTTAACCTTATCCTTGGGTATCGGTGCCACGCCGCGCAGATATAACACGTTGTCGCGAATCGCTGCGTTTGTCACCAGATATCCTGGCAGCCCCGTAGCTAAGGGAAGCTGGATGTCGCTGTCTTTGGTTAAGCTGTAGCGCGAAATTCGTTTACCCGTTTTCTCATCCAGCGAGCTTCCGGTTACTTTAAAATCGGATGGGGATGGGGCGGTGAATTGTTCAAACAACTGTGCCAGCTCACCGTGTTTCATGCCAACATCCGTACCATTGAGCAGAGCTTCCTGCAGGATATTCTCAAGTGAGAGAAATAGCGTTTTGCCTGTGAGCGGAGTTTGTGTGGTCATGTTAACATTGAGAAGGAGTGTTGCTTTGTTGTCAAACGGGTTGCCATCGGGCAAGAGCGCGCTTGAAAAATTGCTGGAAGATTGCCCGAGCTCAATATCATGGGAGCAGAAGAGGTAGTTGTGATTTTCGGATTCATCGTCAGTTTGCGTATCCTCTGTGCGCATTTTAATATAGCCAAATTCAAGCTTGCCGGAGGATAGGGTACCGTCAGGCTGCAAAAGGGCAAGCGGCTTACCCTCGGGTCCTGTGATATCCACGAGAATGCTCAGCCCGTTGTCATGTGCCGTTATGGCTCGCAGCCCAACGCGAACACCATGACTGTCGGCTGTTGTAGACACCAATTTGCCGGTTTTATTAACAACCGGCGACAGTGATGAGAGCGGAACCTTCTCGCCTTGTGGGGAAAGTTCGTAAAGAACACCGCGAAATGCGTCGCTAACAGTATAATAGGTAGCAGCGATAATGAAAAGGCTCACTGTAATAAGTGCCGCTACTAAAACAGTACACTTAAAACCTTTTCGGGACGCTGCCTTTTTTGTAGTAACCGTAAAGCGGTCCATAACCAAAGCATGAAGGCGTTCTGCCGTAAGGGAGGGTGTAGGGGGAACTGACGGCGCAAGTTCACCCAACTGATTGATAAACTCTTTATTATATCGTTGCATCTGTAAATCCCCTTTCTTCAAGAACTCTTTTCAGATACTGGCGGCTGCGGTATAGCCTGTTTTTTATCTGGCATTCATCCATGGACAGGTGCTGCGCAATCTCTTTTGTCGTTTCAAATAAAAAGTACTTGCGTAGGATGATCTCTTGGTTGGGATTGGGCATTTCTGCGATTGCCTCCTGTAGCTCCATGGATGTTTCTGCGCTGAGCAGCATCTGCTCCACATCAGTGTCAGCGGGAATTTCAAGGGTATCAAGAGAGGTGCTACTGTGCTTCTTTATTCGATGATACCGATTAATAGCGGTGTTTTTTGCGATGCACAGCAAATAACCCTTCAGATTTGCGGTTTCGGCATCCAGTCGATTGATTGTTTTCCATGCATTTACAAAGGTGTCCGCCACACACTCCTCCACATCCATTGGTCTTTGGGGAAGAATCCGGGCAATTACTACCTTAAGTAGTTCGCCATACTGGTTAATTGCCTCGCGCAATCCATCGGAAGGCTTATTTTGCAGAAGCTGTATCAATTCTTTGTCTTCCAAAAGACCTGCCCCCTTTCCTGTTAGTGAAAGTACCTTCACCCCTATAGACAGTATAAATATGAAAAAGGCTTATTACAAACTAGGTTTATTTTAATTTTATTCTCAACAATCTAACACAGGGGTTTATATTTGGGGGAACACATTGCAAACAAGCGAAGTGATGCACCACCGCATTTTGATGCGGGGAACAAAGCTGAGCCTTCCGGCTTTTAAGAGCCGGAAGGCTCGATAATGTAGATTCTATTAATGTAATGATTTATGGGGGTGCTGCGGGTTGTGCTTAGCGAGACTTAGTTAGGGCTTTGAAATAATACACGGTTCGTAGCAACGATTATAATCTACAGAGTCAGTACAACCGTTAATACTGCATTAGCATCGCGATGTTTTCAGAACCACCGCCAATTGTCCAGATCATGATATAGTCGCCGCGCTGGACAAGCCCCTGCTTAATCGCCTCATACAACGCGATATACGGGCTGCTGGTGCCGGTGTAGCCGTATTTGTCGCCGACAAAGATGCTGCGCGATTCGTCTATGCCCATCAGTTCTCGAATGCTCTTTACGTTTGCCAGCGCGTATTGCGACAGACAAAACATCTTAATATCGTCGATGCACAGATTGTTTTCGTCGAGCAAAGCGCGCATGTTTTTGACCGCGGTATCAATGGACACGTTTTCAAACGGCAGCCACACCATGCGAAGCGCCTCCCTGTCCGGCTCACGGAACAGGTTGGAAAACCCGCACCCGGGGAACAGGATGTTATTGTGCTCCGCTGAGTTTACCGCGTATTTTGCACCAAGAAATCCGCGCTGCTCGTCGGTCTTTTGCAGGATTATCGCACAGGCGGCATCCCCGTAATGACCGTAGCAGTACTCGTTGTCGCTGTCTAGCAGGTGATTGACGTAGTCGCACCCGATAATGAGCGCGGTGTTTACGTTCTCACTCAGGTGCATATATTTGCAGATCTGTTCAATCCCCACCGTCATACCAGCACAGTTGACGTTGTAATCATAGCAGATACAATCCGCTTTGCCGCCAATCGCCTCGTGGATATGGATAGAGCAAGGGGGGATGGTGTATTCCGGCAGAACACTCGAGTAAGCAATCAAATCAATATCTTTGCCGGTGAGACCCGCCTTTTTCAGTACACGCCCTGTCGCCTTTAAGGCCATCGATAGGTTGGTGTCGGCTTCGGTATCAATCATATAGCGTTTTTTTCGTCCGATGATATTGGTTAAGAAGTGTGCAACGTCTTTTTCCTTTTTATTAAAATGTTCGATATAATAGTCGTTAGAAACCGTCATTCCCCCATGATAAACCTCAATCTCAACAATCTTTGTGTTTATCATTGGCGCCTCCGAGTTTTCATAATGAGATAGGGTTCATGCGTTACCGCGAGATTATAAGAAGTCAATAGAGGTTAGCCCAACCTCTTTCGCAAGGCGCTGCAGCTGCATCTTCAAAATCACGTTAGATCCGATGTTTAAGGATATCTTGCTAAAGCCAAGAGATTTATATAATGTAAGGCAACCCTTTAATAGCTCCTGCATCTCGGCGGGAGAGACGGCTAGCTTGCTAGCATCAAGGGATAGATGGTATTGGGCGGGTTTAATAGTTGCAACCTGTTTGTTGAATTCCTTTACGAAGGCTTGCGCATCCTCGGGGGTGAAGTTTCCCTCGCACATTACGTTGACTGCAGTTGCTGTTACAGAGATCTTGTAGTTTCCCATTTTTGACACTCCTTAATAAGTAGTAAGTATATCATTACAACCGCACAATACGAGATCGTTTGAACGTGCAGAATATCCATGCCAAAAGCAAAGCATAAGGGCTTCGACTTGATTCCAAACGCTGTTCAATCGAATGGCATTATCAGTAGCGGTAATGACTTCACATAAGGGCTTTCATTGTTTAAATGGATAAAACAATATAATTATAACATATTATGTAGAAATGTATATATAGAACATTATAAGGAATTTGATAATAATTAAGGATTTTATAGTAATTTAATATGAATGGTGGCGTTGCTTGTTGTTTCGGCGTACACAGCGTACTTATGGGCTTTAAACGTCGATATCATGCGAAAAAACACATAGAAGCAAAAAGAGTTTAAAAAAAGCAAAAAACATGTTGACAAGGTAGTGGGGGTATGGTATTATAAATAAGCCGCTTGACGCGGGGAAGACGAAAAAACGGCTTCACTAAGCCAAAAAAGCGGAGCAGGGCGGGTTAAAAGCCGACTGCAAAATGAACCTTGAAAACTGAACAACATGATAACTCATATCGAGAGATATGAGAAAAACAAACCCTAACAATTCCGCTTTTGAGTGTCTGCAAGGATGCTTGAGAGTGAGAATCACAAAAAGCGGCAAGACGAGAAATCGTTTTGCAAAACGCAAGTATTCGATTAGAGCTAAGTAAACAGCTTGATTGAAGATGGTTTGAAGCGGGTAACCGCTTTAGATACAATTTGATTAAGAGTTTGATCCTGGCTCAGGACGAACGCTGGCGGCGCGCCTAACACATGCAAGTCGAGCGGAGAACAAAGAGCTTGCTCTTTGTTCTTAGCGGCGGACGGG
>JAEZVA010000012.1 GCA_023443315.1 Bacillota bacterium
ACTGATTAGCGCACCGAACTGTACTGCCCCTTCTTTAAACCGGTTTGAAAATTCCTGCCAGAATCCGCCCGATGCTTTTGCCGAGGGATTCATTTCCTCATTGTACCGTGTTGACGATTTTATCGCCACAGTTGAGTTGGACTTGCTGCTTGATGAACTGGAGCTAGAACTTGAACTGGAACTCGAGCCGGAGCTTGACCCCCAGCTAGAGCTTGAACTGGAACTTGAGCTGTTCGTGTTGTAGCTTGCCGTAGCGGCGGTGCTGCTTTTGTTCGATGAGCGATGAAATAGCTAGATTTAAATCTGTAAAGATGTCTGTAAAGGTCAACCATAGGATTCCATAGGTAGAATCAAAAAACTGTGCTTAATTCCTTCCGTTCCATTCGCGAAACCAGTCGTCTATATAACGTAAGGACTCTTCAACTTGTTTCTTAACAATTATACTTTTACCGCCATTATATTGTTTTAGAATTAATTCTAAATCTGACATTCCTTCAGTTGAAGATGAAGGCTGTGTGTTCAGCCATCCCGTCAATGCATATGATAGTAAAAATTCATTCTCTTGATATGAACTGAAGCTAAGCTGTTCTAAAAAAGTATATAAATTATCCATTTGCTCAATCTCTCTTTCTTGTATTATGGCATGTGGAAAAAGTCAAGCCTTACACTGTTAGGATTCGTGACTATTTCAATGCCCCCACCTAAATTTGGAGGCACAGGAGGTGCAGTTCGGGTTACATAAGGTGCTCCTGAAATTTTTGTGCCCCCAATTACATAATCAACTTGACTGTTCGCAAGACCATATTTGTTTGCATAACCAGAGCTCAAGGGGTTTTCAGGTGCCCAGAACTGAGCATCCGTTACATTAGATTTCCCGAATGCTCCTGTTCTGTATAGCTGCCCACCATTATCAACCGTTTGTCTTAATTGTAACGCCTCTTTCGAATTTGATTGTATTGCTTTTCCATAGGGTGTGTTTATACTACTCTTGCCCGCACCCTCACCAGCCGTCGCAGTAGTAGCCGTGCCCGCCTGTGCGGCTTGCTGTGCCGCTTGGTACTGCACACCGCCGCTGATTCCGCCCGTTATCGCTCCGGATAGCGCACCGCCCGCAAAGCCGCTTGATGCCGATTCTGCGATACTCTTGCCCGCACCGTCCAGACTGCCCGTCCGCTCCACGTGGTCTACCGCCCCGCTGATAGCACCTACAGCCGCACCGATACCGGCGCCAATCAAGGCGCCTTTGAGCGCACCTACCGCAATGGCTCCGGCAAGCCCTGCAGCCGCGCCTCCTGTCACCACTGTGGCTACCACGCACAGCGCAATAACCGTTACCCCGATTGCGATGTTAATCGGGACTGTGACAGGGAAGGCTCCTGCTCCTGTGCCGCACCATCTTCCGGTGCGGGGATTTCCGTCCTTTTCCCCGGTTCAGACACAGTGTACCATACATATTTTACCTGTTCAAGCGATGCCAACAAGTCTTCCCATATGGCTTGCATGGTGCGGTACAGCTCCAACGCCATAGTCGGGAAAAACGCCGACGCCGCTCCGACAGGAATCTGCATCAGGTTGTAATACAGCAATGCCGTTTTTCATCCGCCTGCTCGGTTTGCGTGCGGCTTTCCTGTGAAATACTGTTTTCCTTCGAAACGCAGCCCCCAAATGTGCCTTCATCACCTCAATCACAGGGTGAACCATACGGGATAAAGCCGCGTGGTCGCATTGCACCTGGGACAAAGCACAATCGCCGGCAACGCCGACGCCTGTAAGATGCTTATGATGTGGTCGAAATGACCCCTTGTGAGTCAAGTAGGTGGTCTGTAATCCTTGAAATCCGCTATAACGCACAGTATGTTGGGTTGCTTTAACGGTATCAGTAAGATTAACAACTTGATTTATCCGAGTGCCTTTTTAATTGCCGACATGCACTCTTCAATCTGTGGTTTCACACTTAATATCTTTGATGTTTGTTTAACTTTTTCTAAGATGAGCATTAATTCACCAAGAAATTCAGCCGAACTTGTAAAAGCATCTTGATTCCACATTCTCAATTCATTAGCTAGCTCAAATTCATTATTGAGTTTTAATTCCTCACATAAAACTGATGCAAAATCTCTCAGTTCTTGGTTACTATTGAACATATTTATCATCCTTTTCTTTACGGCATATAGAAGAAGTCAAGTTTCACATTATTCGGATCTGTTACCATTTCAATAGCACCTCCACCGTTAGTTCCTAAGCCAGGTGCTGGTCTCGTGATAATATTTGAGTTTGGTTTGACTTTACCACCAATAATGAAATCAATCTTACTAAAATCCACTCCATATCGGTCAGCATAACCTGGATTTAGTGGATTTTCTGGTGCCCAGAATTGTCCCTCGGCAGCACTAGACCTTCCAAGTGTCCCTCCGCGGTATACAGTCCCTCCGTTTTTGATACCTGATTTTACAGTATTTGCTTCTTTGCCAAGTGATTGGACAGCATCTCCATATGGTGTTTTTACAACGCCGCTCCCACCCTCACTAACCGTCGCGGTGGTAGCGCCACCCGCCTGTGCGGCTTGCTGTGCCGCTTGGTACTGCACACCGCCGCTGATTCCGCCCGTTATCGCTCCGGATAGCGCACCGCCCGCAAAGCCGCTTGATGCCGATTCTGCGATACTCTTGCCCGCGCCGTCCAGACTGCCCGTCCGCTCCACGTGGTCTACCGCCCCGCTGATGGCACCTACAGCCGCACCGATACCGGCGCCAATCAAGGCGCCTTTGAGCGCACCTACCGCAATGGCTCCGGCAAGCCCTGCAGCCGCGCCTCCTGTCACCACTGTGGCTACCACGCACAGCGCAATCACCGTTACCCCGATCGCGATATTGACCGCGACCTTGTTTTCTTCATACCAGTTCGCAATCTTTTCGCCGGTTTTGTTCACCCACTGACCCACGCTGCTGCTATTCCATGCGTTTGCGATATTGGCTTTGGCGCTGCTGATAGGGGAGACGATATTATCCTTCATCCACTTAACGGGAGAGGTATTATCCCACCATTGGTTTGCCTTTTGCACTTGCTCCGATACCGTCCGCTTGACATCAAGAAACTGATTTATCCCTGAGGTCATTACATTCTTAAAGCCGCCCCAGAAGTCGGTTTTCACCGCAGGGCTGGATTCTGTATTGTACCGTGTTGACGATTTTACCGCCACAGATGAGGTGGACTTGCTGCTTGATGAGCTGCTCGAACTGGAACTCGAGCCGGAGCTTGAGCCCCAACTAGAGCTGGAACTCGAACTTGAGCTGTTCGTGTTGTAGTTTGCCGTAGCGACGGTGCTGCTTTTGTTGGGTGCCGGTGTGCTCTTGGTAGTGGTTGTGACGGCTGTTTTGACATTGCTCACCGTCTTGGACACAGTGTTTGACACCGACGACGCAATCTTCTGCACCGAGCTTACCACCGTGCTTGCGACGGTCTTCACCGCCGAGGTCACCTTGTTAACAACGGTTTTAACGGTATTGACAACAGCTTTTGCGGCCGAGGTTACCGCGTTTTTGACCGCGCTGGCCGCGTTTTTCAACCACTCGCTAAAGTAGCCGCTTGGGTCCTGGTTCATCACGGGGTTGTTGTTCCCGAACACATAGCGGTTGCGGCTCACCAGATTGGTCAGGCTACCCAGATAGCTGTCCTTGGTGGTAAAGCGTCCGCTGTCCGGGTCGTAATGGCGGGCGCGCAAGTACAGCAGCCCCGTCTGCGGCGTGTACTGCTCGCCGTTGTAGGTAAACGCTCGGTTCTGTCCGGGCGACCCCTGCGTCAGGTTGCCGTAGGGGTCATACCGGTAGCTTGCCGTTACGGTATTTTGTGTTACAACCTCGCTGACACTCCCGCGCCCGTCGTACAGATAATAGCTTTCCGTACCCCTCGTGCCCTGTTCGCTCACCCTGCTTTGCAGGGCGTAGCTGTAGAGTGTGCGGGGGGCGTCCGCATTGCCGTATTCCGCCAGCACCTGCGGGTTTTCCTCCGTCAGGTCGTACAGGTAGCGCGTCGGCTCCAGATAGCTCTTTGTGCCGCTCTCACCCTCAATCACTTCAAGGATTTCGGTATAGCTCTTGCCGGTTAGGTATTTGGCGCGCGACTGCGATAGGGAAGGCTCCTGCTCCTGTGTCGCACTCTCTTCCAGCGTGGGGATTTCGGTCTTTTTCCCCGGTTCAAACACAGTGTACCATACATCTTTTACCTGTTCAAGCGATGCCAATAGGTCTTCCCATATGGCTTGCATGGTGCGGTACAGTTCAAACGCCATAGTCGGGGAAAACGCCGACGCCGCCCCGACGGGAATCTGCATCAGAGTGTAATACAGCAGTGCTGTTTTTTCATCCGCTTGCTCGGTTTGCGTTCGGCTTTCCTGCCTTACGCTGTCCTTTTCCTGAGCCGAGCCGGAAACTTCGGGCGCGGCGCTTTGCGGCGTATCCGTGTGCGGGTTTGCAATTGTTCCGCCTTTCTGCACTATTGTGGAGCTGTCCTCCCGTATATGGGCAAGTTCCTGATCTGGTTCGGAGTAGCTGTATTCCTTGCGCAGAAGCTCAAACGCCTTCATGCCGTTTCCATCGTAATACACACTGTTCTCAAGCCTGCCGTTTACTTTTGTTTCGGCAAGCTTGTTATCCGGGGTATACGTGTAAGAAAAGGTCTCGCGTCCCTCTGCTTTTTTAATCAGATTGCCGTCTTCGTCATAGAAATACGCCGCCGAAACCTTGCCGCTTGACATCTTCGCAGAAAGCAGCCCTGTCTCCTCGTCATAGATGTATTCGGTCACAACATCGCGTCTCCCTGTCGTTTTCAGGATCTCTCTCGACTTATTCCCGAACAGGTCGAACAGATAGTCGGTACTGCTTTGCGTTCCGTTCGCGTTTTCTGTATACCGCAAAAGCTCTCCGCATAGGTTGTACGCATAGCTGCGGGCGGTTTCGCCGTTTTGGTCGGTTACGTTTTCTTCGATGATACGGTTCATCGAATCGTACGCATAGCGGTAGCCGGAAATCACATTACCCTGCGCGTCACGGTTCTCTGTGCTTACAAGCCGGTCGTTTGCGTCGTAGCTGTTGTTGGTCACGCTGCCATCCGCGCGGGTAACGGTTGTTACATTACCGTTTTCATCATAGCTGTAGTTCACCTGTTTCCCGTCACGCTCAGTCATTTTGAGAACCCTGCCCATGCCGTCGCGCGTGTAGCTTACTCGGCTGCCATCGGGATAAGCGATTACTTCAACCGCGCCGAATACGTCGTATTCGTAATCAAGGCGCATACCTTCCGAATAGCTTACCTCGGTCAGGTTGTTTTCCGCGTCATAGCTGTACGATGTGCTTCCCAGATGATCGGTCATCGCGGTCAGACGACCCAGCGTATCGTATTGATTCGTGATTTCGGGCGACACAGGCGCGCCCGGCAGTGATTCCCCGGATATTTCCTGCATGCGGTAGGATGTGCTGATGAGGCTGTTGTACGTATCATATTCATACGCGATTGCTTTTCCGGAGGGGTAGATTGTAGACGTTCTGTTGCCGCTTACGTCATAGGTCATTCGCTCGTGAACGGTATCCTTTCCATCCTTAAGCCGCGCAAGCTTCCCTTGGGGGGTGTATTCATACACGGACACCTGTGTGGGTCTGAGTACCTGACCGGACATCATGGTATCCAAAGCTAAAACTGACTTTACCATATTCCCCATGGAGTCATAGCTGTAGCTTGCAAGCTTGCCGTCCGGCTCCAGCACCTGTACAAGCCGCCCCATCTCGTCATAGAGATACTGCCTTGCCGCCCCATCCGCCGTGGTAACGGTCTTGACATTATTCAGACTGTCGTATTGATACTGTGTCTGCTGTCCCATCCGGTCCGCTGCGGCGGAAAGCTGACCATGCTCGTTGTATGTATAAACTGTAAAAGAGCCTTTGTGGTCGCTTTCTCTGATAACGTTATTATCAGTGTCATACTCCCACGTTTTTGTCTTTCCGAGGGGGTCGGTTTGGCTTGTCAGATTCCCATTTGCGTCGTACGAAAACGTAAAGACACGCCCCGCATCATCAATACGCACCGTGTTGCCGTTGCTGTCGTACTCATAGTTTGTCGTCCTGCCCAGCGGGCTAATTACCTCAGTGGTTCTACCCGCCAGATCATAACAGTAACGGGTAACCGCCTCGTCGTTGACAGTCTGTAAGATTACGCGGTCGAAACTATCGTATGTATACGTCGCTTTCCCGCCATAATCTAGCGTTTCCTCTAATAATCTGTTGTGCTGGTCGTAGTTGTATCGATATTCCTTGCCGACGGAATCCTTTGTCAGAATGATATTTCCGTACTGGTCATACTCCGTGTCTGTCTGCACCCCGGCGATATCAATGTGCCGCGTGATACGGTTAAGCGCGTCATACGCAAACCGCTCCGTAGTCTGATTGGGATAGGTAATAAGTGTGTTGTTTCCATATTTATCGTATTCATAATGCACCGTGCTTCCGTCGTGCAGGGTCATCTGCGAAACCTTGCCGAGATTGTTATATGCATATTTTGTAATACCAGCGGCGGGATTCGTCACTTCCGTCTTTTGCCCCATGGTGTTGTACCGATAACTTGTGACATTCCCCGCCCCATCCATTGACGAAGCTAGACGCCCCATAACGTCATATTCGTACCTTTCGACAATCCCTTTTGGCGTTGTTTCTGTCAGCTTCCGCCCCATAGCGTCATAGGTGTATGTTTCGGTATTGCCCCGCTTATCGGTTTCTGAAACAATCTGGTTGTTCGAATTATAGGTCATCGCCACGGTTTTCCCATCCGGTGTTGTGATGGAAATAATGTTACCGTTGGCATCGTACGCATAGCGTACCGTATCACCCAACTCATCGGTAAGCGAGGTCATGTTTGTATTCGAGTCATATTCCATGACCTTTTCTTTGCCGTCATGACGAACAATCTTCGTGTTATTGCCTACTGCATCATAGAAAAATGCAGCAACACGCCCTTGGCTGTCTGTTTCCGTTACCTTCCTTCCAAGCGCGTCATAGTTGTACGATGTGGTTTGACCATTGAAATCTGTTTTAGACAGAATTCTTCCATAGGCATCATAGCTGTTTTTTGCTGTTTGCCCCACTGAATTTACTGTCTGCACCAAGTTTCCATACTCATCATAGGTATTTCGTTCTTCCCGGCCATTGCTGTCATAAACCCGAACAATCCGTCCCATTATATCGTGCTCATAATTTATCACATGACCGCCGGGACCGGTCGCGCTTTTGCGCCATCCGAGTTTGTTATAGGTGTATCGGTTTTTTGTACCGTCAGGATAGGTAATCTCCGTGACATTCCCGTCCGAATCGTATGTATAGCTCGTAATCCCGCCGTCCGGCGCGGTTTCTTTGGTTATCTTACCTTCATGATTGTATTCATAAGCGGTAACATTGCCGTATGGGTCAATCTGATTAGTAACATTTCCGGCTTCATCATATACTTGTGCATAAATCGCTCCATCCGAGCGCGTTTCCTTTGTAACCCGGTTCTGGCTATCATAAGTATAGGTTGTGACGTTCTCGTTCGCATCCGTATACCTTATCAGGTTCCCGTTGTTGTCATAAGCAGATTTGATTGTGTTTCCGTTTCTGTCTGTTTCTTCTGTACGTTGCCCCATGCTGTCATAACTATAAGTACTTGTATTCCCCAGCGAATCGGTGACCTTGGTTAACCAATTCTTGCTGTTATATGTATACGTTTTGACATTACCCAAAGAATCGGTCTCTGATATTACATTATCCTTATTATCATATGTGTAGACAGTGGATTGCCCTAAATGATCTGTTATGCTTGTTGTATTGCCATTGGAGTCATATGTATAGGTCAGTGTTATGCCTTTTTCATTGGTTTCGGTTAGCTTGCGATCTCTGCTGTCATAGGTATAAGTCAGGGTGGTTTCGTCAGGCAAAACCTTAGTGAGAAGATTGCCGCTATCGTCATATGTATAACGTGTAATCCGGTTAAGCTTGTCCTTCTCAAGAGTAATTTTATCAAGTGTGGGATGATACTCATATGTGATTGTAAAGCCGTCAGCATCCGTTTCTTTTATCACGCGTCCTTTTTTGTCATATACAAAGGATGAACTAATTCCGTCAGGATTTGTTTGAGAAATTGCCTGGTTGCTTTCGTCATAATCATACGTATATGTTTCCCCTTTTGCGTTTGTTTCACTCTTTAGGTTTCCATTCGCATCATAACTGTATTGTATTACACCATTATCCGGCGCGACAATTTGAATGATCCGCCCTTCTTTATCATATACAAAACCCGTTCGATTTCCTTTTGGGTCTACAACACCTACGCTTTTTCCGGCGGCATCATATTCATACTTCTCAATCGTTCCATCAGGATTTTTCATTGAATCAAGCAATCCATTGGAAAGATATGTGTATTGTGTAGTTTCATCGCCTGTAGTGGAGGATAATAGCCTCCCCATTGCATCATATGAATTAACCGTGCTTACCCCGGCACTGTCTGTAACCTTAACAACTCCTGTTGTTTTGCCGGTATATTCATAGGTTATCGTTTCGCCCTTGGGATTGGTAACTGAAGAGAGACGATTCAATATATCATATGAAAACAACTGTGCGGTGTCGTCAGGATATGTTATTTTTGTGTTATTATGTTGACTGTCATATTCATAGCGGGTTGTTCTTCCCAGCGCGTCTATTTCTCCAATTAAATCGCCTGAGAAATTGTATTGATATTGTATCGTTTTTTCGTCGGGAAGAATCTCAGTAATAAGGTTTCTGGTATGTTCGTCATAACGATATTGCGTAAGGAGCCCATCCTTATCTGTAAAGGCAGTGAGTAAATTATACTCATTATATTGTTTGCTTTCCGTAGAGCCGTCCGGATAGGATATCTCAGTGATTCTTTTTTTACCGTCGATAGTATATATGGTGTCTATATTACGTGCGTCTGTAAACCTTGTCTGGCTTGCATTATACTCAAAAGTTGATGCTTCTCCATTTCCATCTATGTATTTTGCAATTCTTCCAAGGGCATCATGCTCTACTCTCCAAATATGGTCTCCTAATGGGTTTATAACCGCAGTGAGCCGCTTCTGAGGGTCATATTCATATGTAGTTTCGTAGTTCAGTTCGTCTGTGCTGGCGGTCATGTAGCCGTCAGAATCATAGCTGTATTTCAAAGACGTGCCATCGGGTTTTATAAGCTGCGCTATATTGCCTGTAGCATTATATTCAATTGAAAAGACCGTTTCGCTTTTGCTTTTTACAGCAGTGAGTGCCTGATTATCATCATATACAAAAACGATGGGCAACCCGGATTTGTCCGTGTATGAAACAATCTGACCGTATTCATTAAATGTATATCGATTAGATTGTAAATCGGTTATATAAGAAGCGGAATCATCAAAGGTCAATATCCAGTCTCCATTTGTCGAGTAGTATCCCCCTGTTTCGCTCTCATGTTCGTTAAAAT
Source organism: Bacillota bacterium (assembly GCA_023443315.1). Taxonomy (GTDB): domain Bacteria; phylum Bacillota; class Clostridia; order Oscillospirales; family Ruminococcaceae; genus Acetanaerobacterium. The sequence goes on from JAEZVA010000012.1 coordinate 9,493, forward strand.
AAACAACCTTCCCGTCTTCACTAAAAAGCATCCACCTGTCGCCATACGGCGTCAATTTAATCGTTGTTAAGGACGAAGCCCCCCTTCCCCACGAGGACCACATCGTGCATGACAAAGAATTATAGCTTTTAGAAATAGAAAATCCTGTGTATTCTTGAAGCCCGGTTTGTGTCTGTTCAAACAACAGATTACCAGTTGACAGATTAATAATATCATATGCATACTCCGAAGAAGACTCAAACCCCAATAAAGAATAAGAATCCCATTGTTCTTGAGTCAAGGATTCAGATAAAGGCAATCCTCCGATTCTCTTCGGGGCACGTAGAAACAATCGATCCCCTTCATGCAGGATTTTTGACTCTAAATGATTGTCCAATATGAGTGTTGTAAGGGACACGCCATAATACTGTGAAATAACAGGAAGAGTGTCTCCAGTTTTAACTTGATAAATAAGAAAAGACTCGCTAATTGTCTCTTCATATATCTTCGGAATTCCAGGGGGGTCATCGGCATCAGTAGGGCTGGAGGTATCATCAAGCTCGGTTTCCTCTTCATCTGATTCTTCTAACGGAGAATCAGCAGTAAATTTTAAGTCAAAGTGATACAGTGTATCATTTTGAAATGTCTCAAACAATACGCTGCTTTGCCAATTGTCTGTGTGCCCGGAATACTGCGAAAAGCCAAAAAAAGAGCTATCAGGATAAACATATAAGCCTATATCTGTTATGGTGGTAACGATACCATCTTCTGACAGTGAATATTCAAGCGACACAAATTCGCCTTGGTTTTCAATATTCCCGCCTACAAATACACCTTGGAATATGCATTTTCCATCCTCCTGAACTGTTACGGGGTATATACGGAATCGTTGTGTCTCTATCTCTTTTGCCGAAGAGGTGTTGTTATCCATTAAATAATTTGATCGTTTTATAGCCTTCGGCGAACGGCTTGCATCTATAGAATAATCTGCATTTGTTTTCTCATGCAAATACGGTTGGTTAAGCTTTTTTATAAGCTCATCCATATCCTGCTCATTCAAAATCTTGTGTGTCTGCATTGTATACGCATTTTTGCCTTGCTGAAACAGAGTAGAGCGTTGGGAGGCAAAGGTTTGAAGGGGATATAACGTTATGGTCAAAACCGCTAGAAGCACCGACAACATTTTTCTCATTTCAAATGTCTCCTCCAACTGATGTCTGTATTTTTGGTCACACACATATATCTAACTTATCGCGCCACTTTTCATAATAGGATTTACAGAGCTTAAGAGTAATTGCGTTAAGCACCGTAGTTAATAAAGCTACTAGACCCACTCGAACTAAAACCAAATCAATTAGGTTTATGGGCAAAGTTAATGCGACGAATGCAATTGATAAACCTGAAATAGGCAAGTATAAATTAGCAATCATTGCTTTGAATAATTTCAGGTTGACTCTAATATTTACCGTCTTGTTGACCAGAGGAATCACGAACAAAAAGATGAGAAGTGGATATTCTAAAGCACCAATGGACACATAGATATATCTAGTTGCAGCTACATATTCAACAAGAGACATAGACTCCCATATCTGTCTCGTTATTAAAAGAGATATTCCGCTTATTATAAAAGCAAAGATAATTCCCGCCAACCAATAAACAGGCGCGAATTTATACTCTGATATTTTTATATTGTTTTTCCCCGGATGTCTTACCAAAGCAAGTAAAAGTCCTACAATAAATATAATCTGCAATACACATGATAATAAATATAGACATATTCGAATAACAGGACCGCAGTTCAACAATTGAATTTTAGTAAAGAGCATGAAATTTAAGGATATTGCAAATCCAAGAATAAAGAACCATAAAAGTTTGCTTGTTGTGAGAATGTGTTTAATTACTATTTTATTCAAATTAATACAAGCCTCCCTAAAATAATGCCATAAACATTATATTACCTAAAGAATATTATAATGTCAAATAATATATAAAATGGCAACATACATTTAATTTTTATCATTATATAAGAATAATGAAAATTCTGTTAGTAGAGATATAACGTCCGAATAGAGGATGCCTTGTGGCAGGCACGGCAGTAAATGTCCGAGCCTTGCAGTCCTCTCGCCCAACTATCCGCTATACCTTCGTTTCTCCTGCCTTGCCCGTGAGATATATATGGATTACTCGGATCAGGTTGAACCGTTTGGACATGACTAGGTGAGGGCTGACGTCACTGGCAGCGTTGTGCTGCTTGGACCCGACGAGGAGATTGCCGAGAAGATACGGCAACGCATCAGAACGTAATGTGTGGCAGATATATCGTGATGAGCGATAAGGAAATCGAGGAGATTCGAAATCTGACGCGGGAGATTGACCGCAAATACGGCGAAGGCAGTATGCCAAACGGAGAGATATACCCGACCAACACCGCACCGGTGTTCGTGAAAAGCGAGAGCGGCTACGGCGCGGAGCTGATGTCGTGGGGCTTCCCCAAGTAGCAGGGCAGCGGCGTGATAATTAACGCCCGGGCGAAAACGGCAAGCGAAAAGCGCACCTTTTCAGGCGCGCTTGCGGCAAGACGTTGTGTAATACCCTCAACGGTTTTTTTTGAATGGACGCATACGCCGGGGCAGAGGAAAGAGAAGTATCTGTTTAACGACCCCCAAGCCCCCTGCTGTACATGGCCGGGTTATACACCCCTGCGTCGGCAGCTGGTGAGCTGCCGCGCTATGTCATCCTCACCACCGCAGCGAATGAATCCATGCGGGAGATCCACGACCGTATGCCGATAATTCTGAGAAAAGAGGAAATAGGGGATTGGGTTTCAAGGCGCGAGAATGTGAATGAGAAGCTGTTCCGAGTGCCGATGGGGTTGGTGAAACGATTGGCGGGGTAGGGGTGGTAAGGTTGTAAACATTATACGAAGTTCAACGGGCGTTTCAGGAACGCTGGACGTACCATAATACGAAGTTATTTAAATTGTTAATAAATCGTTCGCGAGAGTTTATATATTTTTAGCGAGATAACACTTGTTCAAGAAATACTTTTATCTCTTCATCGGCATATCCAGCTTGCCTTAAAACAATGCAATAGTTCAAATGCTCAACCAGTCGTACAGCTGAAATAACACGTTCATCTGGTTCATAAATTCTTTTTTCATGAGCCAATTCGTTTCTCCACTTATTTGCGACAACAGCTAAATCGTCAACTCGACCAAGAAACCATTCATCTAAAACACCTGACAATGCAGGCCATGTGCTGTACCCCATGTAGACTTTGATAATTTTATCTTTTAACGAAAGCTTCGGGGCAAGTCCGTTCAGTAAACTTTCTGCTTTCTTTTTCTTTTTTCCAGCTAATGAATTCACATATTCACCTATTATATCTTTAACTTCTTCATAAACCTCCAGTGTAGTTTGCGAAGATATTTCTGGCAAAAACATACGCTCATAATATTCAAATGCGGCAGTGATGTGAAGGCATTGTTTTAAGTCGAGATACTTCTTTGCCTTAACTGATACATGAATGCTCGATAGAGAGACCTTATTATCAAGAATTAGTTTGAATAACTGCTCAAAGTGCGAGGACACATTATCATAACGAACAGTTTTTGAGGAAACTTTGTCATTTTCGGGTTCTTCCCTGTATTTATCAACAATCACAAGATCTTGACTTATTGGTATACTTTTTTCTTCTATAACCGTTTTGCCCTCTGAAAAAACAGGGTGGGAAACTAACTTTTCCCCAATCAGCGTTGCTGTGTCAAAACTAACATTTTGGCGATTGCATAGAAAGGTAAATACATCGTAAACCACTCGATATAGTCCTACTAAATAATCAGCATTGTCGGTTTTTGTGAATTGAAGCTGTAGTTCGGATTTCGTTACTGCTGTACATTTCACCCCTGCTGTTCCTGTTGAATAAATGCGGAAAGTCAAAGAAACTTTTGTGCCTTGATATGTGAAGTCAAACTTGCACAACTCTATAGGCGTTTGTGAAAACATCATGAAGTTCTCGCCATATGTAAACGCTTTAGCAGATGGAATAAAATAGTTCAGTTCCGCAAATGAAAACTGCATTTGATTGTACTCAGAACAATCGCAATAATCGTCAATATAGTAATCCACATCTATGTTGACATTACCAATAGACATAGGTATCTGTCTAATTTCTCCGTCTTCATCTTTAGTTTCCATATGTCCATAGTTTTCAACTGGGGTAGATAAATGATAAAGAGTCCAGCCACCAGTTAACATTCCTGATTTTTGCCCGAGCAAAAATTTGTCACCATCACTAAGCGTAGTAACAGCCCCACCTAAAAGAAGAGTTAATGTACCATTTGAAAAATGATATGGTGCGCTTTTTTCAGCAGAAACTTTTGCAATCCCTTCTATATGTCTGCTTTGCATCTGTCTGCCGTCCTTTCTATATAAACATCATTCTGTTCTTCAATTAACGATTCCCGTGAATTTTATCTCTCAACATATCTTGTAAGAAAAGTTTTACTCCCTAATCGTTGTATTTTTTGAAGTTTTCAGCCTGCTCCATGACCTTGTCAAAGACCTCTTCGTCCCATTCGGGCGGGTATCCGTTTTTATAGAGCAGAACGGTCAAATCCATATTGAGCTGGTTCTTGATGTCGTCACGGGTAGACCAGTCGGCAAATTGCGCCTTATCATCTACGAGCTCTTTGATTTTTTGGGCGAGAACAAGGCATTTTTCATCGGCATACGGAAAACCGTGGTCATCGCGCACTTTGATGAGGATATCATAGAAAGCCTTTTCCTCGTAGGAGATGCCGAGCTTTTCAAAGGATGTCTTGTCTGCCTGCAGGTCGGTGAGGATTTTTATCAGTTCATCGGACAGCCCGTTTACGAAATCCTCGACAACCTCACTGGTGAATACCAGCTTATCTCGGCTGTTGTAGGCGTCGATGATTTTTCGAAGCCGAGCATCAAATTCGAGCGCCTTTACCTTGTTTGTCTTGCCGTAGCCGGAAATCGCCTTACGCAGCAACTTCAGCAGCGCATTGAATTTGGAAATAGGCATTTTTATCGTGTCGAGCTGTTTAATAAAGTCGTCGCCGAACAGATCAATAGATTTGTCTGTGTTAACTATATTTTCTATGCCAGTGCATGTAATAGCTTGCTGAACCATTTCCTCAACAACACGATTCATAACCTCCGCGTCAGGCGCATCGCCCTTTGTCTGCTTATAAATGATTGAGCGAATAGCAAGATAGAACTGAGCCTTGGAGATTTCTGTATCGGTAAGCTCCCCGGATGGGAAACAAATCTCGTAGGCTGCTTTCATCTTTCGGGACAATCCCATGAAGCGTGTTTCCAGCTCTTTTCCAGACTGCACGTATTCCGCCGCCATATTAAGGCAAAGCAAGCGCTCCAGCGGCTCGCCGCTATAAAACTTTGTGGCATTAAAACCAATAATAAGCTCGTCGATAAGAGCTAGGTGGTTGCGAAACACTGCAAGTGAGATGTTCAACTCGTCAATAGGGCTTTCCTGCGGGCTGCCATATTTCTTTACGGCTTCGAGCATATCCTGTTTGATGCCAATGTAGTCTACGACCAGACCTTTATCCTTGCCATCAAATACACGGTTGACACGGGAAATCGTCTGAATCAAGGTGTGCTTCTGTAGGGGCTTATCAATGTACATAACCGCCAACGACGGAACATCAAAGCCCGTAATCCACATATCCACGACGACGGCAACCTTAAAATTCGAGCTATTGTTTTTGAACTGTTTGTCTAGCTTCTGCCGGTATTCCTTTGTGCCGCAGAGGTCGTGCAACGCTTTTTCGTCGTTGTCGCCCTGCGTAGCGACCAGGTTGATTTTTGGCAGTGGGAGCAGTTTATCAAGTTGCTCTTTGGTAAGCTCGTCCTCGTTCTCAGCTTTATGAGGGATGCCCCAATCGGGGCGGATAGCAAGTATCTCTTGAAGTAGCCTATACGCAAGTTTCCTGTCTGCGCACACAACCATGGCTTTCTGTACGATTTCCGGCTTCTGAGCACAGAGAGCCTCATAATGAACCACGATATCCGTCGCTAGGCGCTTTAGCCGGTCTGGGTGACCGAGAATGCGGCGCATTTCGCTCATCGCGCGTTTGCTTTCCTCGACCTGCTCAGGGTTTGCGCCTTCCTCGGTGCATTTGTCGTAATACTTCTGTATTTCTTTCGCTTGCTCGTCAGAGAGGATGACACGAGCCAAGCGCGGCTCATAAGCGATACGGACGGTAATACCGTCATCGCTGGATTCCTTCATTGTGTAACTGTCAACTATATCACCGAAAACGGCAATCGTCTCGTCAATAGGCGTTCCAGTAAAGCCACAGTAGGTGGCGTAGGGAAAACTGCATTTAAGATAGTGTGCAAATCCATAAGTTGTGAAGATACCTTTTTCCGTCTTTTTCAGCTTTGCTCCAGTGCTGGTTTGTGTTCTATGCGCCTCATCGGAAATGCAGATGATGTTACTGCGGTTAGATAGCAATCCCGTTTTCTCACAGAATTTTTGGATGGTGGTAATGTAAACGCCGCCGCTTGGCTTATCTGCAAGGGTATCGCCGAGGTCTTTTCGGTTTTCGATACTTCGTACATCGGCTTCATGCAGATAGCGTTTGGCAGTGACAAAAAGTTCAGAGGTCTGCGTGTCCAAATCCTCGCGGTCAGTAATAACTATAATGGTTGGATTATTGAACGCTTCGCGATCGCGAAGCACAAGCAGGCGCGACAAGAAAAGCATGGTATAAGTTTTACCGCAACCGGTTGCGCCGAAGTATGTACCACCTTTGCCATCGCCACCTGGACGCAGGTGCTTTATTATGTTTGCCAACATTTTATTGGCAGCGAAAAACTGCGGATACCGTGTCACAATGGCTTCGCTCTTTTTACTGTCGTCAGGGTAGTACACAAAATCGCGCAGAAGCGGGAGAACACGATCTTTTGCAAAAGCGCCTTCAATCATCGTAAGTAGAGAGCTGATACCGTTAGACACCTTGTCCGTGTCGTTTGCCTTGTTCCATGCGTAGCAGTATTCATACGGAGTGAAGATGCTGCCCATTTTCGTGTTAACACCGTCGCTAATGACAGAAAGAAAGCAATATTTCATCAGTTTCGGTATGTCACGGCAGTACCGAATGGTAATCTGTTCCCATGCGTCGTGGGTAGTTTTATCCTCTTCGATAGCGGTCTTAAACTCGCATATAGCAAGGGGGATGCCGTTAATGAATAGAAGGACATCGGGACGGCGCAGCCGCTCACCCTGTACAGAATATTGGTTAATCACCTTGAAGGTGTTGTTCTCCGGCGTCTGATAATCAATGTAGCTGATGTGCAGTGCCAGCTTTCCCGGCTCATCGCGGGTCAGGTCAAGCCCCTCGTTGACAAGCCAAAACGCCTCGCGGTTACCGTTATACAGTGGTGTCGCGGGGATGAGTTTCAGCCTGTTGACAATTTTCTGTATCTCGTTTTCCGTCAGTGCTTCTGCGGCATACCGTGAGCCAAGGAAGGAGCGCAAATCATCCTCCAGCAGAATCTCATCGAACTGGCGGTGAATGCTGTCACCGTGGACATATGTATAACCCTGCGCCTCAAAAAGCGTGATAATGGCGCTTTCAAGCTCGGCTTCTGTGAATTTTCCTTTTTCAAAAATACAGTCCACGCGAACCCCTCCTTTTTATTCTTGCATGGCGGTAAGACATTCTATTGCACCGTGTTGTATTTCATCGAGGCTTTGGTATCGTTGTCTACGGTCTGCATTTGTTCCATTGCCCATAAAATCACGTGCACAAGATTCCTTAATCCCGGCATAATTCGTTTTCCCAGTGATGATATACACAAATAGTAATGTCAGCGCATAAATTTCATCCAACAGGTCATATGAACCAAATCCCTTTATTTTTAACGTCGGATCATTTAAACATCCTTTCAGTTCAGAGTTCTCAGACGTTAAATCGCTATCTGGAATTTTTACCAAGCCAAAATCGGATATTTTTACAACCAGCACATCATCATATTCATTCAGCAAAACATTCTTGAAGCTGACATCTCGGTGAAACAGTCCAGTCGAATGAAGATATTGGTATCCTTTAATTAGCTGTACAATAATCCCTTTTCTCTGCTGAATGCTTAAAGTGGAATTGTTTTTTGAAATGTATTTCTCTAAAGTATAATCCATATATTCCATCGTGTATTCGTTTTTTTCTTCATCATATGAATACACTTCTACTATGTACGGAGAGTGTAGCTTTGACATTTACTCAAACTCTCGTTTAAACCGTTCCAATTCCTTTTTGTCTAATTCTTTTTTTGCTCTTTTTAACGCAAACGTTTTATTGTAAAATTCATCCTTGAATTTGAGCACTGTGGCGTATGAGCCCTCACCAATTGGCTTAATGCAACATATCGCTTTGTTGTATTGTTTTCAACTTCAACGACGTCTTTTTCGCGATATTTATATATATCTCGGCCTGAAACGCCTTCGGCAGCGTACAGCTCATAACCATCAGGAGCCAAAATATCATTAAATTTCTTCAGGTATTCCATCCAAAGCTTACTCTCAATTCGGACAGCCGGATGAAGCATCTCACATATTAATTTAAGCAGCGGTTCATCATCGGACCCGTTTGCAAGCTTAAATCTTCCATCCGAAAATGCCCAAAATGTATCCCAATCATCATTGTTTACCGTGTGCTGGATGATATCACCACGAGCACGGTATCGACTATCATACGACGGTAGTTCGTCCAAATTATAAAGCCTTGACAAAAACTCCACTTCATCGAATCTACCATAGTATGGCATTTTGATAATGAATCGTCCGAATTTGTCTGTCTCTAATTCGTATTTTTCATCGCCATCAATAAGCTCAGCTCGCTAAAATTTTTTCATATCGCAGCCTCCTCAAGCGACCCTTTTATCAGAATGGGGCACAAATCCTTTATCTGTGCCTTCAATTGTTCATTGATCTCACGGCGCAACTGGTAAACTGTATATATGTTTACAATATATTGTTGAATCTTGATGTCTGGAATAGGGATTTTTACATTGCACATCTCATCCCAATCAAATGTCTCACGGGCGCTACCCCATGAATGAAAACGCGCATAACGGTCAAATTCGTCGCGGCAAAAAAACAACATCAAATATTCGGGTAAAAGCACATCCTTGTCTGTAGAAAAGACAGTCGATATAGACGACACAAGAAGTGTCTCTTCAGTCCTGTTTAAACCGAGCGACATTTTATCGCCACGTCGAGAAGTGTCTGCAACATATGCGATAGCGTCGGGAGGGACAATTTTGTAATTATTGAGACTCACGCCGTCCATATTAGCTTTTGTTGTAATCATTTCCTTTGATACTGAAAGCCCCCGCACTGCGTCAACTTGAAGTTCCATCGTGTTTCGTGCATCGCTTTGTATAATGTAGTTGCCGATTGAATGAGCAGGTAACTCGTGGCGTAATTTCTCAATATAGGCATCGCAGGTCAACTTCAAATCCTCCAGCCCATTCTCATAGGAACGCTGGTTAGCAATCATGGCATTGTAGACATCAACATACTTCTGCTGAATGGGCAGCTGTGGAAGCATGATGGTAGTTTCGCAAAATGTGTCCCAAGAAAAAACCTCTGTAGAACTACCCCATGATAAGAATTCAGCTTTCCGATCCCATTCCTTACGGCTTAGATACATATACAAGTATTTTGGCAGAATAATGGTTCTTGCCGAATCTTTTACCCTAAAAATCATATTGTTGAAAGTTGTTATAAAGGTATTTGGGGAATCATTATAACCCAAACCAAGTTTTCTACTTCCTCTGGGGTTGTAGACAAAAAAATCGGGTTTTACTATATAGAATGTTTCTAATTCCTTTCTTGCCGTATTGCCCTTCATAACTCTGATAGTTTTGTCAATGTTGACACCTATAGCACTATCTTCATTGTATTGACCATCAGAATTCCGAATAAAGCACAGCTCAATCAGTTCACCGAAATTGTATTTAGTCAATGCCATAGCCAATCCCCCTGAATGCATCCTCAAGCATTGACTGCGAAAGTTTTTCAGATTCCATTAGCAGGCGCATTTCGCCCTGTATCCGTGCCATTTCCTTGGCATATTCGATATCCAAATCATGATCAATAAATTCGATGTATTTGCTGGGTGCGAGGGAGTATCCCTGCGCCTTTATTTCGTCAATCGTGGCAGACCTGCACAGCTCAGGTACATCATGATAGGCGGTCTTATCGGCGCTCTGCCAGTCATTATATATTTTCTTCACGGCAGCAATTTGGTCGTCGGAGAACATGACATATTTCTTTTCATAAACCGTCTCATTCCAGCGGCGCAGATCAACAAACAAGACTTCATCGCGGCGATCGCGAAGCAGGCGACCATTAAGAGTCCTTGCACTTTTGTTGTTGTTCATAATCCAAAGTGTGACAGAAATGTCCGTTGAGTAAAACATTTCACGCGGCAGAACGATAATTGCTTCAATTTTTCGATTTTCTATTAGCTTATGACGAATCTCACCCTCGATACCAGTCGCATTCAAAGCTCCATTGGCAAGAAGGAAACCGGCGATACCATTCGTTACATCAAGTTTGGAAAGCATATGAAGAATCCACGCATAGTTCGCATTTGATACTGCCGGCGTCACATAACCGTCCCAGCGCGGGTCGCCGTTTAAGGCATCCTGCGTCACGCCCTGTGAATTTAGTTTCAGATTGAAGGGCGGATTCGCCATAATGAAATCGACCTTCGTATCTTTGTGCTGGTCTTCCGTAAAGGATGAGCCACTCTTCTCCCCGAGGTTATGAGCAATACCACGAATGGCAAGGTTCATTTTCGCAAGACGCCATGTGGTCGGGTCAGACTCCTGTCCTATCACCGAAACCTTGAGTCTATTTCCATGATGGCGTTCCACGAATTTAATGCTCTGCACGAACATACCCCCAGAGCCGCAGCAGGGGTCATACACGACGCCTGAATACGGTTCAATCAGCTCTGCAATCAGTTCAACGATACTTGCTGGAGTGTAGAATTCTCCCTTCTCCGTACCCGTGCCGGAGTCGATAGCAAACACCTGCAGAAAATATTCATATACACGACCGATGAGGTCTTTTTCATGAAATCGACTTTCATCGATTTTATTTATTTCGTCAATCAGCCCTTTCATTTGCTCTTTACGAACACCTAAAGTAGCATAAAAGTTCTGCGGGAGAGCACCTTTTAATGGAGGGTTTCTATCCTCAAGATCAGCCATGGCTTTATCAATAATGACTGCAATATCGTCTGCACTGGCGTGTTGAACGATATACGACCACCGTGCTGTTTCATTTATATAAAAGACATTGGCACTGCGATAAAAGGAGTCTTTCTCAAGAAATGCAGGGATATCTCCATATTCTGCCTTGATTTCTTCACGGCGTTTTTCAAATTTGGCACCCGCAAATTTCAAAAAAACCAATCCCATGACGGTATCACGATTTTTCTCATTGCCACCAACAGAACCACGCAGGGCGTTGCGGCAGTTCCACATTATTTGTTCAAGAGATACCTCTTTTACTCTTGCTGTTTTTGCCATCTTTTTTCCTCGTTTCCGGGCTGAAAGTAGACTTTACTTCCATATATCCACGATAATTATATTAAATCTGTCCCATCCACAAAACGGTCTCGCGTCCAACGCTAAGGTAGGCTTGTACCTCTTTTAATGTCAATGCTGCTCTTGCCAATGTTTATAACCTCCAATATTTGAATATCATATCTAATGGTGCTTGTTATACCGCTAATTATTAATCTAAACTTTATTCATTTAGTTAAGAATTACAGTACTACCAGTATATCTGTTTTTTTCTATAGATTCAAGGATACAAACTTGTACTGAGCTATTGAGAAGTTATTGGGTATGAAACTAAGCCCATCTCGACGTGTGCATTCTGCATACCACCGGGTTTGCTTATTGGAGTTGTTCTTTAGCTCCTATACGAATTGATTTGATTGGTTAATAAAAAGCTTAAACGATTTACACAATAAAAAAGATAAATTTGAAATGCGCAGTTCTGGAATTATCAGAACTGCGCATCATTTGTATGACATAAGGGAGGGGCAACTTCGTGTTATTATAGCTGACAAGGGTTAGAACGAACTGAGCGTTATGGTACTTAGCGATCGTTTGGTGAATGTGTGTAATGTTGTAGAAATAGGGTAGAGAGAAACATATTTAGTAACTCATATCATTCAATACAATAGGCTACATGAGATATTTATAGATAAATTTATATTAAGCCAATCTTGTATGTAGCAAACCCACTACCGTCACCCCGATACGTCAAAAAAACTGGCTCACATAATAGCGTTAATTCCGATGAATAGCTTTTCCCTTGAATATCTTGATAAGATATACTCAGAGTGAGCGGATAGTCCCCTAACATTTTTCCTAGGTCCTGAATAAAAAACTCTCTCACAATCATTATGAATAAGGGAGATATTCCTATGATTAAACTATCCTCACCGTTTGGAAGTAAATAAAGTCTATTTGTCTGTGTTATTGGGTCAGAACCGAGAGTCTTTCCGCCGTTAGAGAAATAGAGCACTCCCTCATCTTCATGAATCTTATATTGCACCGAGTCGTGTTCTATATTTTGATTGAGGGCATCAACCATATCATATAGCAGTTTCTCTACATCAATAATTGTGTGAATTTGAGTAGCAACACCAACCCCAATATTTTGGACATTAATTGAAACTAACACCGGGTTTACAGTTTCTCCTTCTTTGACTAGTGGATTTTTATCTACGAGTGCATGATCCCCTGCCTCAATCTCGTTCCAGTCAATGTGAACTTGCGTATCTTCTATAATAATGAACGGACTGTAGGTTCTATCTCTTTGAATCTGCATTTCCTTCAAAGTCCAATACACCACAAATAATGTGGCAACGGTTGATATAGCTACAGATGTCTCTAATACCGCTTTCCAATGCTTCCATTTGAAAAAACTGATTATTCTTACCCCAATTGCATTTACAAGTGGCAAAATTATACCTCTATAAATAACGTTCTTTATTCCTCTAAGCACTTTCATCTCTGTCCTATACCTCATCTCAAACGGTTTTTTATAGAGCCGAATTATGACCCCTTACAACGATTCGATTCACACACCACTTATTCCCATATTAAAACGTTGCTAGCAAAGGCCAGACTATAAACATCATGGGGAATTAATGCACTTGAGAGGGGCTCCTTCAGAACCGCTAATAACCGTTGGCGAAGTAAATCATATCACATGTTCATAGTTTCGTAAAATATCTATATCATTCTGTGACAGCGACTGGTCAAAAATAGCATTACAAAATCGGCACCCTGACAATTCTTGATTACGAATATGTTTAAATTCTGATATAATCTCTCCGCCGTTGTTCTGCAATTCCCATAAACGTACCGTTTCATCTAATGAAGTAGTGAGTACTTGCTTTCCGTCTGGGCTAAATATAATAGTTTCAATACCACTATTTAACGCTAAGGAATACAGTAGAGTAGCGGTTTCTACTTCCCATATATGTGCTATTTTACCACAAGGCACAGTAGCTATAAGTTTCCTGTCCAAGCTTAGTTCGGGAGTAATTGCACTCTGAAACGAATTTAGTAGGTCTCCAGTCTCTGCATTAAATATTCGTAGTGTATTGTAATCAGAAAAAGTGACTACACGCTTCCCGTTAGAACTAAATTTGATTGTGTTAATCCAGCCGCTATGCCCTTTTAGGCTAAGTAAACCTCCAGTTTCTATATCCCATATTAGTACTGCTTTAAAATTAGAAATAGTGGCTACACGCTTCCCATCTGGACTAAATTCGATAGTGGCATTATTATAGAGAATATGACTTGCATCAAATTCCAGGTCTCCCGTCTGAGAGTTCCAAAGCCACGACTTATCACTAGAAACAGTCATTAACAACTTCTCTTCACAAAATTTGGCTGCGATTACCTCCTTATCATGTCCCTCTAGCGTAAACAACAGAGATTCAGTCTCTGCATCCCATACCCTAACTAAATTATCATGAGCAATTGTGATTACACGCTTCCCATCTGAACTATATTCAGGTTCAGTGACATGTTGCATTCCCAACGTATTGAGCAGCGTTCCAGTTTCTATATCCCATATTCTCATCATATCACAAGAAGCAGTGATTACATGTTTTTTGTCTGGACTAAATTTAACAGCAAGAACATCTCCAGTATGTCCCTCCAAAGAGTGTAAAAGAGTTCCTGTTCCTACATCCCATATCCGCGCTATTTTACGATTAGCAATGATTACACGGTTCCCGTCTCGATTAAGATTAATCATATAGAAATTATTACCATCTTCGAAAACATGCAACAGTTTTCGTGTTTCTACATCCCATACTTCTGCTCTCCAATTAGAATAATCAATAATTAAGTACTTACTGTCAGGGCTAAATATTGTTGTAAGATAACAACAACTCTCAACCTTTACTATGTGATGCTGAACTCCGTTCTCTACATCCCATAACTGTACCATCTGGTTATCATAAATTGCAACTAAATATTTCCCATTAGGACTAAATTCGGCTGAACCAATTAAGCCTTCTACGGTATGTAAAAGGATTCTTGTATCCACATCCCAAATTCGCATTATATGTTTAGAAGCAGTGATTACATTTGTTCCGGTTGGATTAAATAGGGCTGTAATTGAATCTTCAAAGCTTACCTCCAAAATATGCAACAACGCTCCTGTTTCTGTATCCCATATCTGAACTGCTTTGATGGAATTGGTGATTATTTGCGTTCCATCTGTACTAAATTTTGCATCGCAACACAAACTCTGCCCCTCTAAAATATTCGTCATGAACATAGTCTTTGTATCCCATATTTTAACTATGCCTTGAGAGATTGTGATTAATCGCTTCCTGTCTGAACTGAACTGGGCTTTCACCGAATGTCCACTATGTATTTTTTGTAAAACAATTCCGGTCTCAGCATCCCATATCCGTATCAAATCATGGGAAACAGCGATTAAACACTTCTCGTCTAAGCTAAATTGGACTGCAATAACTTCATTAACTACATCTACATCTAAATCTATGCCATGAATCTTAACTACTTCATTGTCATTCTCTAAAGTATGTAGCAGGGTTCCGGTATGAGAATCAAAAATAAAAATGCTATTCTTAGAGACCATGATTGCACACTTTCCATCTGGGCTAAAATTGACGTTTTTAACTGTCTCCCATTTACATATGGATATATTTAATGAATTCAGCAAAGTTCCGGTTTCTGTCGCCCATATACACGCTGTATCGGAATCGGAGACTGTGATTATACGCTTTCCGTCCGGACTAAATTTTGGTTCGTTAAAAAAATCATGATGGCTCATAAGGGTCTGGAGCAAGAATCCGGTCTGGGCATCCCATATCCTCAAAAAATCGCAATCATTAGTGATTACACGCTTTCCGTCCAAATCATATTCGACTTCAATTATATCATCACTATGCCCTGACAAAGTGCGTAACAGGGCTCCGGTCTGAGTATCCCATATCCAAGCTTCTTCTCTAGAAGTTGTGATTACATGATTACCGTCTGGACTAAATTTGGCTATCATTACGAAGCTATAATGTCCCTCAAGAGTGTGCAATAGAGATCCGGTCTCTGCATCCCATATCCGGGCTGTATGGTCTTTAGAGGCAGTAACAACACGTTTTATTTTTGAATTAATGCATACGGATAAAACTTCATCGGTATGGCCTTGCGGGAAGAAATTGGATTTATACACTACTGACTCGTTAAAAAATGTGCATATGCCTTTATCTTTTCCATGTATATATGGGCTTAGCACAAGGTTTTTTAAATCAAGGCCGCTAAAATCTTCTCCTTCTATTCCTCCACGCGAAATTTTCCATATTTGAATAATATTATATAATGCATGGAAATAGAAAATTTGAGGCTGGTGCCGAAAGCGCTCAATTAGTTTGTGAAGCACATCTGATTTATTAATATGTTGTGCCCACTTATCTTCCTTTAAAAAAGGACTATTTTTATAATCCTGCAGCATATCTCCCATAAATTGCAGCATGTCAACAGAGAAAGACCTGTCAAGGGGTAGTGGTTTCTGTGGTAAGATTGTATGGTCATATAAGGCGCGTTTACAACCCAAGATTACATTTCTTGCTGACAAAAAATCTCTGTAGCTTTGATGTGTGAAAAACCAAGATTCTTCCAGCAGCTTAAAAACCGATGGAAAGGATTGAACATACTGATATGTATTCTGTTTTAAGTTTCCGGAATCAAAAAATGTCTTCCACTCTTTTAGCAAGTTGAGGTCTGAGTAGAAATGAGCAACAAAATGTTGTGTGTCAGCATTAATCTCGCATATCGTTTGAAGTCTTTCACGTAAAGAATCCGACGATAATGCAAACAGGTGCCGTTCTTCCATATATTGAGCTATCTGTGGGAGCACAAAGTACAAGTACCAAATGTCAAGAACAATATCGATGACACTATCAACAATTATATATCGCTTGCTGACAAGACTCTCCAGATAATTGCTAATCAATTCACCTTTGGTTTGAACCGGAGTAAGATACTGAAAATAGTCAACTTCGCTATAATTTATATATATATCATTGGTATTGCAATAAACAGTGAGCATCATGGGATTAGAGAGCAGAGGCCACACTGGGCGTGCGTCACTAATATCCTTATGGTTTATTTGCAGATATGCAGTTATTTTTTCATCACTCAGCGGCTTTAACTCAATTTTATGCAGGGGATAAATGTTAAACAAAGCATTTAGTTCTTGACGGGAGGTGATAATAATTTGTAGGTTTTCATATTTTGTAAGTTCTTTAATCTGTTTTACAACAGCGAGTTTGAAATCATCCTTAACCTCGTTAAAACCATCCAACAATAACAGATATTTTGGCTGTGTACTCTCTAGGGCTGCATTTAATTCATTTTTCACCAGGACTATTTCAGTTTCAGATAGAACTAGGGAGTCGGTGAAAAATTCCGCAGCAAAACTACGAAGAACATACTCTTCAATGTCCGCCTTTTTTTTGTCGTTTACCTCATGTAAAGAAACCATATTAACAGCAGGAACTTCATCATCGGCGGTTTGGCAAAGCTCTTGCCATAAGCAAAGCAATGAAGATGTTTTCCCCATGCCGCCTTCACCCAAAATTTGAACATTTTTGACATCGTTTCTTTGCATCCATAGAAGGCATTGTTTTAGCGGCATATTTTCATTGTTATTTACACTTACATCCAGATCAATTGGCGCTAATATATGGCGGCTAGGGATACCTTTCATGTAAGGGAAGGCATAATGCTTCATTAGCTTATCGAATCTTTTTCTGGAGCGAACTTTGACACCACCTAGATTGACTTTCTTAAAATGTAGGTATTCTGATTCTAGTATAATATCGCCACCGACCTGTACAACTACCGAATTGGATATTGTAGTATTGCTAATACTTTGTTTGCTTGTGGAGAATAGACTTTTTAAATTTTTATGCATGATTAGTCACCTTTATTATTAATGCTAACCTGTTTAACGCTACTACTTTGTATGGTTGAACCTTTAATTATTTGGCTAGTTTTATTTTTCTTCACAACATGCTTTTCAATTTTATCCACCTTGAATAATGCAATGATTGCTACTAAAAAGGAGCAAATAGACGAAATTCCAACTAGCATATCAAACCAGTTCATTTTTCTCTCCTCCAATAATTTCTTTAATGACCCGTCGTTCGATGAACTTCGCATAATTGCTATAACGCACAATTCCAACACTTTATATTTCGACTAAATTCATTATAACCTTCCACATTTTCCATGTCAATTGATACCAAACAAAAAGACCCACAATCTAAGTCGTGAGTCAATTAAATTACAATTTCTTCTTTTATAGCACTTGCATTCCAATAAATTCTATGCTAAACTGAAAATAATTACAAAAACCCCCCACAGCATGCACGTTGCGGTCAACAACGTGCATGCATACGCCGATAAGATGTAGATCCATCTTAAAGACTTATGGAAGGTGTTTTGCGTGCTATAATTTTAGCACGAGAACATACACTTGTACAAGCCTTTTGGATGTGTCGCTTAAAAGACATCCGGAAGGCTTCTTTTTTTGCTTGAAACGCTTTATGCGTTCAAGATAGACACAGCAACCTAATTCTACGCCTGAGGGTTGTAGGATTGTTATCAACAGTGGTTGCTGTAAAAGACCAGCACCTTGACAAACGTCAGCAGCCTTGACATGTGCTCGCAACACAACGCTAAGGACTACCTGCTGTCTAAGGAGCATAATAAGCTCATTTAGCTGTGCGCGGGGGTGGTGAGCCGTCGAAGCGACACAAACAGCAGCGCCATGACAGCCTTATTAGGCAAGAGCGATAAATGCTGGTTGCGATAATCCGCACAGCGAAATAATGATACTTCCTCACGGCCCCCTAAAGACTTGGGGGGAGAATCTGCGGTACGCGCTACTCTTGCAAAGGGCGGTATAGCGGAGCTATGTGACCTTGAAAAAGGCGGTTTACTATGCTCGGGTGCAAACAATAATCTATATCGGGAGCAGGGCGTGTGTACCATGCTCTGTTCCCTGATATACTACGTTATACCACGAAAAAGCCTATTGGTTGATAGACTTTCCCGTGATACAATGTATTTTGTTTTGGTGGGAGGAGATGGATTCGAACCATCGAAGCGAGACGCAACAGATTTACAGTCTGCCCCCTTTGGCCACTCGGGAACCCTCCCATATGAAGTTGTAGCGGCTCGTTCCGTCATGCTCGTGAATGGAGCTGGTGGACGGATAAAAACGCTGCGCGTTTTCCGGGCTTGCGCTTACGCGCCGCGCCCCTTTTTGCTAAAAACCCGCCCCCGGCGGCTTTTCTTTACGCAAAAAGCCCTCTCAGGGTTCGAATCCTACTAAAATCCGTCCATAGCTTTGGAGCTGGTGGACGGATTCGAACCCCCGACCTGCTGATTACAAATCAGCTGCTCTACCGGCTGAGCTACACCAGCATTTCGTCAACGCAGTCAATTCTATCATACCCAGCAAGGTTTGTCAACCATCAAAGGCGGCTTTTTATCTAATTATAAAACTGTATTTTTTTACCGTCTAAATAAGTGGATATATCGTGTCTTGCGCGCGCGGTTTTTCTGCTTTCGCGATGCTGCGCCGTGTCGCTAATCGGTCAGTTCCTTTTGCATGCACATCGAGTCGGGCAGCCCAATGTAGGGGTCGTAGTTCGGGATTACGGTGTAGCCGCGCTTTGTATAAAGCGCATGTGCAGCCGCAAGTGTCCTGCCGGTTTCAAGAACTAGGGTGCGGTAGCCCGCCTGCCTTGCGTGGTGCTCAAGCGCATCCATCAGGGCGTCGGCGATGTGCTTGCCGCGGTGTACGGGCTGCACAAACACGCGCTTGACCTCCGCAGTGCCCTGCTGGTACTGCTTAAACGCCGCACAGCCCACCGGCACGCCGCCGAGATAGGCAATGAATACATCATGGATATGGTCGCGCACGTTGTGCTGGTTGTAAACGTCGCGCATGATCTCCTCGCTCGACTCTGCCGTCAGGTGTGCGTCGAGCTGCGCGCAGAGGGATACAAAATCGGGGTCTGTTCCGTCGGTGTGTTTGATGGTCATTGCTGTGGTACGCTCCGTAATCAGAATAAGAGCTAGTATACCGCATTTTGTCTGAT
>JAEZVA010000030.1 GCA_023443315.1 Bacillota bacterium
CTTAGCAGACCGTGCCGTCAGTACGGTGCGGCGAATCCACCGTTGTCCACCCAGGCTGTTTACTCGCTTCTTCTTTTTCCTCATGAAAAACATGATGAAAAGCAACACTTGGTGCAAGCGCGACCGTGACCACTGGGACAGCTTTGGCTGGCTGAGCGGAGCAAACCCCTTTTAACGAAATAAATCCCTTTCACCCCAACCGTATGATACTGCGGTTGGGGTTTTGGTTTGTACACCCGTTTCTTATGGATGTGAAAACCGAACACAACACAACCGGGATTAATATAATGGGTTGTAATGCAAACGGGGTGAATAAATGAATGAAATTTTATCGGTAAATGCGGTGATGCAGAAGTATCAGGCAGCAAACGGAGAAGTCACCGCACTAGAACATATTAGCTTTACCGCGCAAGAGGGTGAATTCATCTGTATCGTCGGTCCCAGCGGCTGCGGCAAAAGCACGCTGCTTTCCGTCATAGCCGGGCTAGAAAACGCGACACGCGGCTCGGTGCTTCTAGATGGTAAACCGGTGGAAGGGGTTTCTGCGCAGGTCGGATACATGCTGCAGCGCGATAATCTATTGGAATGGCGCAGCATTTGGAAGAACGTACTGCTTGGACTGGAAATACAACATAAGCTAAGCGACGAAACAAAACAATACGCAGATGAACTAATCAGAACATATGGGCTAAACGAGTTTCGCAACAACTATCCATCACAGCTTTCGGGTGGTATGCGACAGCGAGTGGCATTGATTCGCACCCTTGCGGTACGCCCGCGCATCCTGCTGCTGGATGAGGCTTTTTCGGCGCTTGACTTTCAAACCCGCCTTTCAGTGACCGATGATGTTTACCACATTCTAAAAAACGAAAACAAAACCACACTGATGGTGACGCACGATATCCCCGAGGGCATCAGTATGGCGGATCGTATGATTGTACTCAGCCGCCGCCCCGCCGTAATTAAGAATATACATGAGATTAAGTTTGACCCTTCCTGCGCGTCTCCGCTCGAACGAAGAAACAACCCACAGTTTGGCAGATACTTTAACGAGATATGGGGGGAGCTCGATGTTATCGCGTAAAAAAGAAGAAACCGGGGTATCGCATGAACGGCGGGAGTATCTGGCCCGCATTCAAACACGCAAGCGGTTAATAGCATTGACCCGTGTGATGATTCTTGTGCTATTTATCGGGCTGTGGGAAGCGATGGCGCGTCTTGGGATTATCGACAGCTTCATTATGAGCCAGCCCTCAAGAATACTCAAAACCATGGTGGGGTTTTCTAACAACGGGCTGCTTGGACATGTTTGGGTTACCAGCTACGAAACGATTATAGGCTTCTTGCTTGGCACCATTATCGGCACGGCCATTGCGGTTGCACTGTGGTGGTCTGGCTTTTTGGCGAAGGTCAGCGAGCCGTTTCTAGTGGTGCTCAACAGCCTGCCGAAGGTGGCACTGGGACCGGTCATCATTATCTGGGCGGGAGCAGGCGCCCGCGCAATCATTGTAATGGCTCTTGCAATCTCGCTAATTGTTACAGTTCTCGAGATGCTAAACGGGTTTCGGCAGACAAATCACGAGCTGCTGCGAATGGCGCAGACGTTTGGCGCAAAGAAGCAGCAGGTCTTTGCTTTGGTTGTAATGCCATATAACCTTCACACCATCTTTAACACACTCAAGGTGAACATCGGACTCTCGCTTGTGGGCGTTATCTCGGGTGAATTTCTCGTGTCGAAGGCGGGGCTAGGGTACTTAATCGTCTACGGCGGTCAGGTGTTTCAGATGGATCTGGTTATGACGAGCGTTATCATCCTTGCCGCAGTTGCCGCCATCATGTATCAAAGTGTTGTGATAGCCGAGCGGGTGGTTACTCGCGCAGTCAGCCATACGGGGTAGTTTAACGGCGCGGCTAGGCGCCGCCAAATATAGATCGATTTTCTCTACAGCTTGAAAGGAGAGTCTTCATGAAAAAACTCATGCGGTTTGTCGGCGCCGCGCTGTGCGTGCTGATGATTACCGCCGCATTCTCTGGATGCAGCCAGACACAGGATAAGATAAAGATAAAAGTCAGCGAAGTCACCCATTCGGTATTCTATGCACCTCAGTACGCCGCAATCAACCTTGGGTATTTTGAAGATGAGGGAATTGAAATCGAGCTAACCAACGGAGCAGGTGCCGATAAGGTGATGACCGCCGTGATCTCAGGAGCGGTGGACATCGGCTTTGCAGGGCCGGAAGCGGCCATCTATGTCTACAATGAGGGCAAAGACGACTATTGCCAGGTATTTGCACAACTTACCCAACGGGATGGTGCCTTTCTGCTTGGCAGAGAGCCAGATGACAACTTCGATTTTTCTAAGACAATAGGTAAGGTTGTTTTACCGGGTCGTAAGGGTGGCGTTCCGTACATGACGCTGGAGTACGTGTTCAAACAGCATGGTGTCATCCCGGGCAAGGACGTTACGTTTGACGACAGCGTACAGTTTGCCATGATGACCGGCGCGTTTACCGGCGGTACAGGCGATTTTGTCACGGCGTTTGAACCAACCGCGTCATCGCTGGAACAGGAAGGCAAGGGGTACATATTGGCGTCGGTCGGCAAGGAGAGCGGAGAGATTCCGTATACCGCTTACTTTGCAACAAAGAGCTTTATCGAAAAGAATCCGGAAACAATTAAAAAGTTTGTGCGTGCCATCTACCGCGGGCAGCAGTGGGTTATGCAGAGCTCTCCCAAAGAGATTGCAAACGCAATCGCAGCGTCGTTCCCAGATACGGACATTAAGCTGCTGGAAAAGTCCGCGGAAAGCTACAAAAACATCGAGGCATGGAGCACTACCCCCGTAATGAAGCAAGAGGCATACGAAAAACTGCAAACCGTCATGACCGAGGCTGGGGAGCTTAAGCAGAAGGCTCCGTTCGACAAGGTAGTAAACAACACCTACGCTGAGCAAATTCTTTCGGCTAAGTAAAAACACAGAGTGAAAACATAAAAGACGGTCTCGTGTTAACATAAAACACGAGACCGTCTTTTTCTAAGGTTATTTATTGTCTTGAAAGAAAGTAACAGTAAAACTACATTGCCAGCTTGTAGATGCTTAAAATGTCATCCTTATTCAGCTTCTTAAAGTTGCCGACGGTTCCGCCGCCTGCCATTGCACATTTTTCAGCCATCGGGGCAAGGTCTGCCGCTACAAAGCCAAGCTGCGGCAGACGAATTGGCATACCGATAGAGGTATAGAATGCTTCCAGGCGCTCGATTCCGAGCAGGATGCTTTCCTCCTTGCGGTCAAAGCTCAGCTCAACACCCATCACACGCGTTGCAAACTGCAAGAAGCGGTCGGGGTTAAACTTGTAGCAGTACTTCATCCACGCAGGGAAGACAACCGCAAGACCGGCACCGTGCGCAACATCACGCAATGCGCTCAGCTCGTGTTCGATGCAGTGGGAGCCCCAGTCGCCAAGACGCCCTGTGTTGAGCAGATTGTTGTGTGCAACGGTACCCGCCCACATGATCTCTGCGCGCACATCATAGTCGGTCGGGTTTTTGAGCGCCATCGGGGTATAGTACAGGATGGTTTTCATCGTCGCTTCTATTAAACGGTCGGTTAGATCAATATGCTCTACCTGGGTAAAGTAACGCTCCATCAAATGCGCAAAGATGTCAGAAGCTCCGCATGCCGTTTGATAATCGGGCAGTGTAAAGGTGAATTCGGGGTTCATTATTGCGAACTTGGGTATGAAGCTATCGCAGCTGTAGCCGTATTTACGCCCCGTCGCTTCATTTGTAATCACGCTGGAATCCGAGCTTTCGCTGCCCGCGGCGGGTATTGTTAACACCACACCAAAGGGAAGAGACTCGGTTGCCTGTGCCTTACCCTCGTAAAAATCCCAAACGTCACCGTCGTACTTTGCGCCAATCGCGATTGCCTTTGCAGAGTCAATTGCGCTGCCGCCGCCTGCCGCAAGGATGAAGTCGATGTTGTTCTCCCGGCACAGGGCAATCCCCTCATGCACAAGGGATAGTCTGGGATTGGGCATTACACCACCAAGCTCGGTTACCGACAATCCGGCATCCTTTAATGAACGAACAAGCGTGTCGTACAGTCCGCTTTTTTTGATTGAGCCGCCTCCGTAATGGAGCAAAACCTTTTTGCCCCCAAACTGCGAGACATATTCTCCGGCTTTATTTTGCGTGTCTTTCCCAAACACAATCATTGCCGGATTGTAATACCTAAAGTTTAACATATCCGTGTCCCTCCATATCATAAACTATTGTGTACAAACACAACTATAATCATATCATAAACGTTAAACGGAAATAAATCTACCGTTATTTATAAATAACACAAGTGCTATTTGTATCATTTCGCAAATATGTTTGAAAATACTCGGTGGTGTGAATTTATGACTATAACAAGGAATACAACGCTTTTGTCAAACTGAGTTACTCGGCTGTAGGTCATTCTATTAGGGTAGCCAAGATGTAAGAAGACTCAATTGTAAGTAAACGCAAACCGTTTCAATAGCAGTCAAATGCTTTCTACCCCAATTGCAAATAGTAGTTGAATCTGTTTAAAAGACCTTAAATAGTAAATTATGCGTAATACTGCATGAAAAAAACTTGCGCTAAGGCGGTGAAAAGATGTATAATATTAATATATATTTTGAGGTCAGCTAATAATTTGCCGCCGATACAGCAATTAAAGTTAATAGAATCGTAGTATTTTGTCGCAAATGGTCAATCGACCAATCCACTTTTCAACCAATGATATATAGTCCAGGGGGTAAGAAAATCAGCGATCCGCTGCCGGAAATGAGGGGAGTCATATGTTGGGAGATCTTCATTGCCATACAAGGATATCGGATGGTTCAATGGGAATTGAGGATGTCATCGCTTACGCAAAGCGTGTGGGGTTGTCGTTTGTTTCCATTACCGATCACGATACCATGTCGGGCGTAATGCGCGCAAAGGTTTTGGGTAAGCGTTACGGTATTGAGGTTGTGCCCGGATGCGAGCTTTCCTCAATTGACCCTGATACCGGCAGAAAGGTTCATATCCTGTGCTATCTGCCCGTCTTTCCCGAGCGCCTTGAGCATCTGTTCGTGCGCATTCAAGAGGATAGAACATTAGCCGGAAGCGAGATGCTCAAAAAGGTAATGAAGCTTTATCCCATTACCCTTGAGCACGTGCTTCGTTATACCTCTGGCAGTAAGGTGGTTTACAAGGCGCATATTATGAACGCGCTGATGGATTTGGGTTATTGCGCAGAGATTTACGGGGACCTGTTCGGTGAGCTATTTTCCCCCGAGCATGGCAGCTGCTATACCGATTTTACACGCCCGAGTGTTTACGATGTTCTAGAGCTAGTGCATGACGCACAAGGGATTGCCGTTTTAGCGCACCCGCCCACCTATGACAGTATGGATTTTATGAAAAAGGCGGCAAAAGAACATCTGATCGACGGCGTTGAGCTGTGGCATCCTGAGATTTCCGAAGAGGATGTGCAGGTAATCAGTGAAACCGTGAAAGAGTATGGCTTACTTGCTATAGGCGGCAGTGATTTTCATGGAATGTACCGTTCCCGTCCAACGCCTATCGGAGTATGCACTACACCAGAATATGCAATCGACGCACTGCTAAGCTACAAGGTAAAATAACTGGTTTGTCATCTATTTATCGGCGGTGCACGAATAGAACGCGGTACTCGCGTATATCATATACCAATAAGGATGATTGATTTGCAATATACATACAAGCCCCGCGGCGTTTGCGCTGCTTTAATTGCAATTACCCTTGACGATGACGGGGTTGTACAGGATGTCGTGTTTACCGGCGGTTGCAACGGCAACGCACAGGGTATTTCTTCTTTGGTTAAGGGGATGCCCGCACAGCAAGTGATAAAGCGCCTAAAGGGGATTCGATGCTCGTACAAGACCACCTCTTGTCCCGATCAGCTGGCAACGGCGCTTGAGCAGATGGTGGCGGTTCACAAATAGCTTTGCGTGGGGGAGAGTGTGGCTGGTGGAGCTTTATGGCTTGCTAAGCATTTTGACAGTGTTGGGTTTGTCATTCTGCGCGTTAAACCAATACAAAAAAGGTCGGCTTGTTGCCTATGCAGCAGGGGGCGATGACAGCGATATTAAGATTGCAGGAGAGAAACCGCACGCCCAAAGCTCTTCTGAAGAGCTAGAACGCCTTGCCGCGCTAGTGAAGGCCGAACACGACAACGGCAATATACAGCGTGCCAAACGTCTTGCGGTTGCACTGGTAGACACCGTGTTTACCCATGATGTATTCACCGACGGCGTGACAGACCGCTCTTTGGTATTGCAGATACGGTTGTTAATCACCTTTACAATTGACATCTGCATGGAAAATGGCTTACCGAACCCCGTTGTGGCGCAGACCGCACAAAATTTGTATTATGAGCAGATTACCCTGCGCGACCGCGCGTTTTATGATGAGATTCAAACCTCCGGCGCGTTTTCGATGTACCTGCTTTGCACCCGTTCGGAGTCGGCGAACTCCACCTCGATTGGTGAAGAGTTTGCGAATCTGTGCGGTAAAGAGGGAGACAGCGAATACATTAAGCTTGGCAGGGATATCTTTGAATACTATCTTAAGCTGTGCGCAGATAAGATGCGTGCCTGTGAATTTGTAAAAAGTTAACCATACACACAAATTAGTCCCCCTGGGGTTACCCAGGGGGGACATGTTTTTTCTATTTTTGCTTTTTTGCAGGCAGTTCTCGGATACTCTGCACATAGTCGCAGTTTATCAGGTCTACGACACCCTTGCTTTCTACCTTCATCCAGTTGTCGACAATCTCAATCACCGTTCCCTGAAAGTTGCCGCTTAAACCAGTAGAAATCAGACAGTTTTTACCGAGGCACTGTGTAACGAGTTGACTAGCCAAAAAATCAGCCTCCTTGTTCATTCGAACTCTGTTTCGAATCTGCCGAATGACTTTTTGCTGCGCCCGTGCCTGAGGAATAAAGACAAACAGCAGTAGAAAGATGGGCAGAAACACGGCTATCCAGGTACCGATGTTCACATCAATCGCCCCCCAGAAAAACAATTACTCGTACATGCGAATACAGGCGATAACCCGACCAAGGATTGAAACCTCATCGACAATAATCGGCTCATATGCGTCGTTTTCCGGCTGTAGGCGAAAATGACCATGTTCTTTATAAAACCGTTTAACCGTTGCGCTGTCTTCCAACAAAGCAACTACAATCTCAGCGTTTTGTGCGTAGGTGGTCTTTTTGGCTATTACAACATCGCCGTCTAAAATACCGCAATCCTGCATGCTATCGCCGCGTACGTTGAGCGCAAATAGATCCCACGGGCGATACCCCTTCGCCTTAAACGGAACATAGCCTTCGATGTTTTCTACGGCTAGAATGGGTTGACCGGCGGCGACATTGCCGACTATCGGTACCTGTAACACCTTCTCGGCGTTAATGCGAATGGAGCGGTTCTGGTTAAACTCACGTTCTATATAGCCTGCCGTCTCAAGCTCTTTAAGATACTTGTGGACGGTAGAGGTGGACTTGATATCCAGCTCGATGCAGATCTCTCTTACAGAAGGCGGTACGCCTTCGCAGGCACGGTCTACGATATACTCATAAATCTTCAGAGCGGTAGCAGATACGGATCTCATAAACAGCGTCCCTCATTTCTGCAAGGGCGGATCCCTTGTTTTTTTCATCATACCATACTTTTTGGGTAAAAGTAAACATATGTTTATATAAAACAGAAAATTTTTAACAATCCAAACAGCCAATCAATACTTGGTACAATGCCGCTACCTGAAATGAACGCCTTTAATATAATCAAGAACAGCACGCTCACAACGGGAGGAGACCTCCATTGCATGTTCTCCCTCCGCGATATCCCACAGATAATGCGCATCAGAGTTCGTAAGGATATTCATTGAGGAAAGCTTCGGGTGCTTATGGCATAACAAGTCGTATTTGGATGCATCCTTAAGCTCGGCTGAGGTAAAATGACATTCCGGCGGAAAAGAGCCTAAACTTGAAAGGATAGAGTAGGAAGAACGATCAATATGAGCAGGGAAAGTGACGCCGTCAAACCGTAGCATCAAAGAGTCAATCTCAGTGACGGAGATGGATGACGCAGTAATCAGCAGACGCTGTTCTTCCTGCGCGTTTTCATCAAATGAATCAAGGATAATCTGACTACCAAACTTATCGGGACGGTTAGTAATCGCTGGCAGAGTAGCATAAACGTATTGGTCAAATGCCATCGCCTTATCCAGCGAGTCAAATAAGCACACAACATGAACCTCTTCGGCACAGCACAGTTCCATCCCGCACAGAACGAGGATGGGTAGGCTCATACGATCCCGCGCCTGTATCAGGGCAGGGCAGTTCTTTGCCGAGTTGTGGTCGGTAAGCGCAATTACATCAAGTGCGTTAAGCCTTGCCATATTCAGAATGTTATTTGGGGTATTGTCGTTGTCTGCACAGGGCGAAAGACAGGAGTGAATGTGCAGATCGTAGGAAAGGCGCTCCATAAAGCATCTCCATCCTTACGGTGTTTCACGTAACATTGATGAGCATAAATATTATGGAAAGGCAGATGTGCCTTGCTTGAAGACTGTGTAAGAAACAAAAAAACGCTACAATATCAATCAAATCACAGAGTTAAAGCGAAAATAGACCGACAAAAGCCGGAGTTCAATATATAGAAGACTATCAATATTAAGAAAGCATGGCGTCTTCAATGCGGCGGGCGGTTTCGTATACCGCCAGTTTGCTTGCAAGAACTGCGATATCCTGCTCGGTTGCCCTTTGCAGCGCGTCTGCGTCAAGATTCATGCCTTCCGCTAAAACGATGCACGCTACATCCGCGAGTGCTGCGACCGCAACGGAGTTTACATTGCCCATCACCGTCACCCATGCATCACCCTGCCGCGCCCTGCCCATTACAAGGCTTAATAAGTCGCAGCTGTAGATATGTGTAACCTCATTTTGCAAGCTTTCGATGCCGGTGAGTAGCCTAAAACCGGTTCTTTCCCCCAGTTGTTTCACTGTCACGACAAGACCCCCAAAATAGAATAAATCTTCTACTCGACTCAATACCGATGGTCACAAAGTCACAGCTCATTATTCACGCGCTGAGAAAGCTCATCGGTAAGGGTTTGCATGCGCTCACGCATTTTGTAGATGCATAAGGATTCATCGCACTTGCCCCGTACGATATCCTCCGCCAACGCGCGGCAGGTGGGCGCGCCGCACGAGCCGCAGTCAATGCTGGGAAACGACTTGGCAATCCGTTCGAGTTCCTGCAGCATCGTCATCGCATCCGAGACGTTGTCGGCAAGCTCCATTACAGGTGCATACTCCACCTCGTGTTCCCAGGTGATTTTTGACAGGTCTTCCGGCGCAATATGATTGCAGGAAACGGGCAGATACTTACGAAGCCGCTTTAAACGGGTTCGGGCAACATAGGGGTTTTCTACGGTCAGCACACCGCCCACACAACCGGCTGGGCAGGAGTTTAGCTCAATAAAATCAAGGTCGGTAAACTTCTCATCCTCCAGCGCCTCCAGCACCTCTATGACGTTCTCAATGCCGTCTGCGGCAAGGTAGTTCTCATTGAGCATCGCAGAAGCCTCACCGCCACTTGACGCCCAGCTCATACCAATGCGTCCCGACGAGGAAAGCGTGTCTGGTTTATCGGCAACCTCCTTCATCAGGGGTAGCAGGCGAGGGTAGACCTCTTTTATCGCAACTACAGCGTCCACATTGCTTTTATCCATATCCAGTGGCATACGTACGGCGGTAACCTTTGCCGGGCAGGGCGAGATGAATATGACGGCAATCTCTTCCGGCGAAAGCCCTGTCTTTTTAACCGCTTCTTCACGTGCCATCCTTGCCGCAATCTCTATGGGAGCGTTTAGCTTAAGCAGATGGTCAAGCAGTTGGGGAAAGCGCACGCGAATCAAACGAACAATCGTTGGGCAGGCGGAACTAATGACCGGCTTTTTCAGCTTATTCTCCTGCATCAAACGGCGCGTGGCGTCAGACACAATCTCGGCTGCGCGCGAAACCTCAAAGACATCATCAAAACCCATCTGTTTGAGTGCGGTCAGCAGGATGTCGACTTCGTCAAGATTATTGAATTGTCCGTACAACGCAGGGGCGGGAAGCGCTATCTTGTATCTGGAACTACTTAGCACATCTAAGCTATCGTATTGAGGCAGTTTTGCGTGATGCGGGCATACCCGTACACACTCTCCGCAGTCAATACAGCGGTTGGAGATGATATATGCCTTGCCGTCCCTTACTCGAATAGCCTCGGTTGGGCAGCGTTTAATGCAGTGTGTGCAGCCCTTACAGAGATTCGGGTCAAGGGTTACGGAATGAAAGAACTTTTCGGGCACGATAAATTCCCTCCGAACCAAACGAAAACAGACGGGTCCTTGGGTTATGTATACACAACCATAGTTACGGTTGTGCCTACGCCAACGGTGCTTTCAACCGTCATTTCGTCCGAGTATTTTTTCATGTTAGGCAAACCCATACCGGCACCGAAGCCGAGGGTTCTTACGTTGTCGGGAGCGGTAGAATAACCTGCGCGCATTGCTAGCTCTATATCGGGGATACCGGGACCGGTATCCTTTAACACCATGTGAATACGGTCCTCGTGCACCTCTAAATCAATCCCCCCGCCATTTGCGTGAATTACCATGTTAATCTCGCCTTCATACATGGCGATAGCCGCCTTGCGGATGGATTCGGGGGAGATGCCAAGCTGTTTTAACAGCTTTTTCATGCTGCTGGATGCTTCTCCGGCACGGGTGAAATCATCGCCCGGTACCTCGTATCGCATACGTATCACATCTGGCATCAGTCGCTTCCTCCGCTCAGACCGTTATTATACAAAATACCGCAGGCAGTGAACATACGGTGACTGGTCTTTAATAGTACGATATGACGCTCCTTTGCAAGCTGGATCATACTTTCATCCGGCTCTTTACCGCGCACAAATACCACGCAGACCATGTCCATCATATCGGCGGTGCGAACGACCTGGGGATTCACAAGCCCTGTTAAGAGCACCGACTGATCCTTGACGTAGGCAAGCACGTCGCTCATCATATCCGAGCCGCATGCGTTATGCACTTCATGCTGTACATGCTCCGCTCCGCAGATTATAGTGGCATCAAGCAATCGAATAATATCGGCAACCGTCATGAACCTCATCTCCATTCCTTTGGTGTACAAATACTAAAATGATAAACTGATACATAGTTTTATGTTGTTTCTATTATATCATCAGTACAACAAGCTTTCAACATAACACTGTTAAATGATTGTCAAAATAAATAAAAATATGGTTCGAGGGGAGAGCGTCCCCAATCGGACGCCCTCCCCTCGAGCGCAGTGGATTATGCCGGATGTAATGAGCGTAGCGGGCTAACTAGCAGCCGCAACCGCCACAGTTGTTTCCGCAGCCACCGCAGTTGTTCCCGCAGCCACCGAAGCCATCGCCGCAGCAGCAGAAAACGATGACGAGAAGAATGATAATCCAGCTGCAATTATTTCCACCAAAACCACAACCACCCATAGTGTATTGCCTCCTTAAATTAACTTTCACCACATATTATGTGTTGGTGGTAGTTGTGGTTACACAAAAATATAAATAGTGCGTGAATTGATATTTTTACCCTTGGCAGCACAAACTAAAAATCAACGAAAACAAAAGAAAACAAGAGATAATCAGGGTAAAGCGAAGATGATTTAATGTAAATCCAGTAATTTAAGTATAGATTGACTTTAACTGACTTTGACTTTAATTGACCTTAATATATATAATAGTGCTACCAAAAGTCAGCGAAGGTCAAAGTGGGAGGTGGGCAGTTGAACTTATCCGATCTAATTACCCAATCGATTCTACAGATGCTTGATCAGTACGGCGGCACGGCGGAGATACAGCGCAACGAGCTTGCCGGTCAGATTGGCTGTGTACCCAGTCAGGTTAGCTATGTGATTACCTCGCGATTTACTCCCGAAAAGGGGTATTTGGTAGAGAGCAGGCGCGGTGGCGGCGGGTATATTCGCATTACGCGCGTGGCGCTTAACCCGCGAGAGATGGTAATTCACCTCATCAATGCAGTTGGAGATCATCTGGATGACGGCTCGTGTCGGGTCATATTAAAAAATCTTGTTACCGACGGCGTTTTGGCAGACGAAACAGCGCAGATGTTTTATAGCGCGATGAGTTCTTCTGCGCTGCGCGATGTTCCTCAGCAGCTTCGAGATAGGGTTAGGGCGTCCATCTTTAAAAATCTGCTTTTAAACATTGTCTAATTCGGGGGAAAAAGAAACATAAGATAAGGTGTGGTGAAAAAATGCTTTGTGAGCACTGCAAACAAAATCCCGCCACAACGCACATTCGTCAGATGATTAATGGTAAGACAAAGGAATACCTGTTGTGCAACGAATGTGCATCAAAGCTTGGGGTAAGTGGCATGATTAGTCCGTTTGCTATGAGTATCGGTGACATGCTTGGCTCAATGCTTGGGCACATAGACCCTACTCAGGGAGAACTGCCCGATGAACGGCGTTGTAAGGGCTGCGGCGCGACATTCTCAGATATCCGCAGCTCGGGAATGGCAGGCTGCGCAGAATGTTATACTACATTCTATGGCGAGTTTGTTCCGTCGCTCCAGCGCATACACGGACAAACCGAGCATAGCGGAAAGGTGCCGGTATCGGCAGGACCCAAATACCGCATGATGCGAGAGATTAAGACGCTGCAAAACGAGCTAAAGACCGCTGTGGAAGCGCAGGATTATGAACGAGCCTCGGTACTGCGCGACCGCATCCGCGAGCTTCAGGCAAAGGAGGGTACGGGTGATGAATAAATGGTATCTTCAAACTAATAGTCAGGACGATGTCGCAGTTAGCACCCGAGTCCGTCTTGCGCGAAACCTGCGCGCCTACCCGTTTGAAGGGCGTATGACCAGCGAGCAAAAGAAGAAGATGCTTTTGGATGTAAAAACAATCCTTGAAAATGCCAATATAAAAAATCAGAACGGACTTCGCTTTATCGAGCTCGATAAGCTAACACGAGAGCAGACGATTTCGCTTGTGGAACGGCACCTTATTAGTCCCGCGTTTGCCCAGAACACCAAGGACGAAGGGCTTGTGCTTTCTGATGATGAGAGCATAGCCGTCATGCTCAACGAGGAGGATCACATCCGCATTCAGGCGCTCGGTACAGGTCTTTCTCTTAAAGAAACACTTGAGGCTGCAAACCAGCTGGACGATGTGTTTGACGCCTCTCTGCTGTACGCTTTTGATCAAAAACTTGGGTATTTAACCCACTGCCCTACAAACCTAGGCACCGGGCTGCGCGCATCAGTGATGCTGCATCTTCCGGCACTTGAGGCAAACGGCGTAATCGGGCGCATCTCACAGATGGTATCTAAGCTAGGGCTTACCATACGGGGCACCTATGGTGAGGGCACGCGCGTGAACGGCTCGTTCTATCAGCTATCCAATCAGGTTACGCTTGGTATCTCGGAGGAGGGCGCGATAGAAAACTTAGGCGCAATCGCTTCACAGATTATCGCGCAGGAGCGCACCGCGCGCAGTAGTGAGTCGGGTGATTATCTGGAAGATAAGGTGTGGCGTGCATATGGCGTTCTCAGTTCGGCAAGACTGCTAAGCGGAGAAGAGTTTGTCGAGCTGATTTCGATGGTTCGCATGGGCGTCTCACTTGGAATCATCAAAGGGCTTGATCTGGCTCAGATTAACGCGCTGATTAACGAAACCGGCGCGGCTACCCTGATGGCAAACGCTGGGCGGTTGCTCAGCGATGCCGAACGAGACAAAATGCGTGCGCAGCTTGTCCGAGAACGCCTTTATGACAACAATAGTCAATAACTAAAAGAGACTTCCTGTTGGCAGTGTTTGTCTGCCGACAGGCGGACGAATAGGCTATATAACGCATAGCCGGAAGGGCAGGGGACTGCAATGTATAAATTTTCAGGCTTTACAGCAAAAGCGAACGAGGCGCTTAACCTCGCCATCAGCTCGGCGGAAACGCTTGGGCATACCTACATCGGCACCGAGCACGTTTTAATGGGGCTTCTGCGTGAAGGCAGCGGGGTCGCTTCTATTGTGTTGTCGCAAAACGGTGTAACCTACGATGAGATTGAACGAAAACTGATTGAAACGGTGGGTTCTGGCAGCAAAACCCGTCTTGCCCCCGCCGACTTTACCCCGCGCTGCAAGCGTATATTAGAGCTTTCTATTGCCGAAGCAAAGATGCTCGGGCACGGCTATGTGGGTACCGAGCATATCTTAATGGCGATGCTTCACGAAGAGGACAGCTATGCCGTCCGCTTTTTGGGTGAGCTTTCAGTTGACCCAAAGGACTTGTACGATCAATGCGCAAAATCACTTGGTGTGAACGAGGGTGGTACAACGATGTCATCTGGCGGTTCGCCAAAAGAAAGCAAACGCACGGGCAATACAAAAACCCCAACGCTGGATCAGTTCTCTACCGACCTTACCCAACGCGCGCGAGACAATGCGCTGGACCCCGTAATTGGGCGCGAAACCGAGATTGAGCGCGTGATACAAATCCTTTCCCGAAGAACGAAGAACAACCCTTGCTTAATCGGTGAACCGGGCGTCGGTAAAACTGCCATTGCAGAGGGGCTTGCACAGCAGATTGTGCTCGGAGAGATTCCAGAGACGCTTAAAAATAAGCGTGTGGTTTCGGTTGATATCGGCGGTATGATTGCAGGCACCAAGTATCGCGGAGACTTTGAGGAACGCATTAAAAAGGCGCTTGAGGAGGTTCGCAATGCCGGTAACGTCGTCCTGTTTATCGATGAGATGCATACCATTGTGGGCGCAGGTGCTGCCGAGGGTGCGGTGGATGCCGCAAACATACTAAAGCCGCTGCTTGCGCGTGGTGAGATTCAGGTTGTTGGTGCAACCACACTTGATGAATATCGTAAGCATATCGAAACCGACGCGGCACTAGAACGTCGGTTCCAGCCTGTGACGGTGAACGAACCGAGTGAGGACGAGGCACTTCAGATTCTTTTCGGGCTGCGTGACAAGTATGAGGCGCACCACAAAGTGAAAATCACCGATGATGCGCTTAAATCAGCCGTAACGCTGTCCTCTCGCTATATTCAGGACCGTTTTTTACCCGACAAGGCAATCGACCTAGTTGATGAGGCGGCATCACGCATACGGTTAAAGCAGTTTACCACACCGCCCGACCTCAAGGAGCTTGAGGAAAAGCTTCGCACCCTAAACGAGGAGAAGGAAGCGGCGGTTAACGCCCAGGACTTTGAGCTTGCCGCGAAGTTTCGCGATAATGAAAAAGAGATTAGGGCGCAGCTGGAGCGTCAGAAAAATGAGTGGAAGGACGAGAACGGACGCCATGCCGGTGTCGTTTCCGAGCATACCATTGCCGAGATTGTTGCCGGTTGGACGGGCATAAACGTAAGCCGCCTGACCGAAGAGGAAAGTGAACGTCTGCTGAATATGGAGAACATCCTTCATCAGCGCGTCATCGGTCAAAACGAGGCGGTTTCGGCGGTTGCTCGCGCAATCCGTCGTGGTAGGGTAGGGCTTAAAGACCCCAAGCGTCCCGTTGGCTCGTTTATCTTTTTAGGTCCTACGGGTGTTGGCAAAACCGAGCTTTGCAAGGCACTTGCCGAGGCGCTGTTCGGAGACGACGATGCGATGATTCGTCTTGACATGTCTGAGTATATGGAGAAGTTTACGGTATCGCGCATGGTCGGTTCTCCTCCCGGTTATGTCGGGTTTGACGAGGGCGGTCAGCTCACCGAAAAGATTCGCCGTAAGCCCTATTCGGTGGTGCTGTTTGACGAGATTGAAAAGGCGCACCCCGATGTGTTTAATATCCTGCTCCAGATTCTTGAGGACGGTATTTTGACCGACAGCAAGGGCAGGCGCGTAGACTTTAAAAACACAGTTGTTATTATGACCAGCAATATCGGTGCGCGACTGATAACCGAAAAAACCAAGAACCTTGGGTTTTCTACGCAGGAAACACCCACCCAGGACGAGGCGCGCATTCGCGACAATGTACTGGGCGAGCTGAAGAAGGCATTTCGTCCCGAATTCTTGAACCGAGTGGATGACATCATTGTGTTCCATAAGCTTACAGGCAGCGAGATCAAGGACATTGCGTCAAATATGCTTAAAACCCTCGCGCTGCGTGTCGAAAAGCTTGGCATTACCGTTGCCTTTGATGAAAGCACCGTGGAAAAGATTGCTTCTGTTGGATACGACGATGTGTACGGTGCCCGTCCGCTGCGTAGAGCGATTACCACCCAAATAGAAGACCGCTTGTCCGAACAGATGCTCGAGGGCAAGGTTAAAGAAGGCGATCACATTGTGTGCAAGGCGTCGGAGGATGGCTTTGCATTTGTCAAGCAAAACGAGCAGGCATCGGCGAGCACGTAGTTATTACACCGACACAACGCCCCCGTTTCAACCGAAACGGGGGCGTTGTGTTATACTAATATGCGAGTATAAAATAGGGTCAAAGCCTTGATGTTTGGGTTTTAATGCAGATTGTGAAATGCGCTTTATTAAAGAATGGTATTAGTCACTGCTTATGCGCAATCCATTCCTCATACAAGATGGCATAGCGCAGCTCGTCATGCCACTGGTTTTTTTTGTACCGCGCCTTGCGGAATACACCTTCCTTTGTCATTCCCACCTTTTGCATTATCCGTTCGGACGCCTTGTTACTGGCGTTGCAGGAGGCAGAGATGCGGTGCATTCCCATGGTGCCAAAGAAGCCGTCAACCAATGCGCACGCCATCTCACTAGCATAGCCTTTGCCCCAATGTTGCGGCAGCAGAAAATATCCAATCTCGCCGCATTTCTTATCGTTCCAGAACTCCATCACAATGTCGGCAAAGCCAACAAATTCACCGCTGACCATTTCAAATACCGCAAACATATAGGTCGGGCGGCTTTGGACTGGCAGCATGCTTTGTGCTATAAGCTCGTCAAACTGCCTTTTCAGCTCCACCTCATCATCGGTCTTGTCGTGATAGGCATATCGCATCACGTGTTCGTCCGAAAAAACCGAACGGTACAACGGGTAATCTTGCTCAGTCAGTTCCCGAAAGGTAAGGCGATTACTTGTCAATTGCATAGAGCCTCCCGTGTTGTCCGTATTGTGGAGCAATGAAGATAAACGTTAACAAAAATGATACATTCCTGACGAAATAATCACACAACTACGCGCTACCATATAATTAGAGGGTAAATAGCAACGAATCGGGCTATTCTTCCGCTTTTGCCGCCATCAACTTGGCAGCCTTATAGATATCTCCGCAGCCAAGGGTGATAACCAAGTCGCCCTCCTGCGCGTTATTCATTACAAAGTCTGCAATCTCCTGAAAGGTATCCAGCACCACGCAACCGGGAATCTTATTTGCAAGGTCACTTGAGTAGATCCCATAGGTGTTAATCTCTCGTGAGCCCATGATGGGGGAGAGCACAACCCGATCGGCGATGGATAACGTATTAGCAAAATCTTCAAGAAGCAGATGGGTGCGCGAAAAGGTAAAGGGTTGAAAAACCGCCCATACCATGTTGTAGCCCATCGACATAGCAGCGCGCAGGGTAACCGCGACCTCGGCGGGGTGATGCGCGTAATCGTCCGCGATTGTAATGCCATTCACGTGCCCCAGAATCTCAAAACGCCTGCCTGCGCCTTTAAAGTGCAGCAACCCATCCGCTACCTGCTGAGCAGTGGCACCGGCATAAAGGGCACTAACCGCCGCAGCCATCGCGTTATAGATGTTGTGGCTGCCAGGCACATGTAGCACAATGCTTGCAATAAGCTCATTGCCGTGCATTAGATTAAAGGAGGTGTTGTACCGCTCGCGTCCGTCACTGTGTGTGATGTCTGCGGCATAGTAATCATTATCGGCGTTAAGCCCAAACGTAATAATCGTCTTATCCAGACCGTTAATCGCTTTACGGGTGTTTGCGTCATCCCCGTTTGCTATAATGCACTTTGTCGCCATCCCGGCGAACTGCCGAAACGACTTGATAGTGCCTTCAATTGTACCAAAGTAATCGAGATGATCGTTATCAATATTTAATATCACAGCAACATCGGGTGACAGCTTTAAAAACGTATCGACAAACTCGCATGCCTCACACACCATCAGCTCGCTTTTTCCCGCTCTGCCACTGCCGCCAATCAGCGACAGCTTGCCGCCAATTACGGCGGAGGGGTCAAGACCTGCCTCGAACAAAATCTGTGTCAGCATTGCAGAGGTGGTGGTCTTACCGTGGGTGCCCGAAACACACAACGCGCTATCAAACCAGCGCGTCACTAATCCAAGCAGCTCGGAACGTTCTAAAACAGGAAGCCCGCTTTCTTTAGCGGCAACAAGCTCGGGGTTATCCGCCATTATGGCGGCGGAGTACACGACCAAATCGGCACCCGTTAGGTTCTCGGGGCTGTGTCCCAGATGTACCTCTACACCCATTTTACGTTCGGCAACAAGGGTATCCGTTTCGTTGTTGTCCGAGCCGCTGATGTGAAAGCCCTGTGCATGAAGAATCTGAACAAGAGGATACATGCCGGAGCCGCCAACACCGATAAAATGAAGATGCTTTTTATTTGCGAGTATGCCGTTATCGGTTAATATCACACAAAGGTCCCCTTGCATAGTTTATTGTAGGCGAATAAAAATGAAAAACCCTGTGAAATTATCTCACATTTTTTTGTTTTGTGCAACGCCCGCGTACACTCAATATTATATTGCGTGGAAGCATTAAAATAAACACATTTTTAAATATTATGAAAAAAACCTGCCATAACCTGTATAAGTGACCGATTGGTGACTGATAATAAATGCAGACCGAATCAAACGGGGCGGTATGTCCGCAAACGGCAGGATACGGTATTTTACATGATACAAGACATTGATATGGGAGGATATACAGTATGAACATCACAGAGATTAAGATACGCAGAATCTACAACGAGGGAAGACTGCGTGCGCTCGTATCGGTCACCATCGATTCCGACCTAGCCGTGCACGACATCAAGGTAATTGAAGGCCCCGAGCGTTTTTTTGTTGCAATGCCCAGCCGTAAGGAGGAAAACGGTGTGTTCCGTGACGTGGTTCACCCCATTACCGCAGAAGCAAGAAGAAAGCTCGAGGATGAGATTTTAAAGGAGTACCACCACCACGTTGAGCAGGCGGGTAATCTGGAAAACGCGGAACAATAGCAAAGGGTTTTCATCCATATTGTTTTATAGTATAATGGTATCGGTAGTAAAAGCATAACTAGACTGTGACGGGATGATTTCTATGACAATGATAGAACTGCCGCACTATGTGCTGAGAATACTCGATACATTAAAAAAGGCGGGCCATCGGGGCTGCGCCGTGGGCGGATGCGTTCGGGATGCGCTAATGGGCAATGTGCCCAGCGATTACGACGTGGCCACGGATGCACCCCCCGAGCGGGTCCGCTCTCTTTTTGCGCAAACGATACCCACAGGTGAGAGGTTCGGTACCATTACGGTACTGATTGACAAAAAGAGCGTGGAGGTTACAACGTTTCGTACCGAAAGCGGGTATGACGATAACCGCAGGCCAGCGATGGTTGCCTATGGCGCAAGCTTAAAGGATGACCTTGCCCGCCGAGACTTTACGATTAACGCCATCGCATACAGCCCGGACGATGGGCTTATTGACCCATATGGTGGACGCGAGGATATTTTGCTGCGTACGGTTCGCTGTGTGGGCGAGCCGGATAAGCGGTTTACCGAGGACGCGCTGCGCATCCTAAGGGGCATTCGTTTTTGCGCGTCACTCGGCTTTGAGGCGGAGAGCGCCACCATGCTTGCCATGATAGGAAACGCACCGCTGTTAAAGAACATCAGCGGGGAACGGATACGCGACGAGATAAGCCGCGT
The DNA here is from genome assembly GCA_023443315.1 of Bacillota bacterium. Lineage (GTDB taxonomy): Bacteria > Bacillota > Clostridia > Oscillospirales > Ruminococcaceae > Acetanaerobacterium. The sequence continues at coordinate 19,996 of JAEZVA010000030.1, forward strand.
AATTATGACCAAACATCCAGAGGAGCTCAATATCGTCCTAATGGCGGGAGGGCTTTCGCACCTGTTTCTTGGCGCGTCGCAGGATTTAGCGCGTATTTCACGCCTGCCGCAGATATTTGAGGAACGCATGGCTGCATTTTTGCTATTGTGTTCTGGCAGCCTCGGGCGCAGTGCGCAGCTTTTGCGTCTGTCAAAACGGGAGCAGCGGTTTATTGGCGCGGTTTTTGATCTTGTAAACAAGCAGATGATAGCAGACCGAGTCCATCTAAAGAGGCTACTTGCTGCTCACGAGGCGGACGAGCTGCTTAGTGCCGTGCGTGTTAAGGGTGCGTTGTACGACGAGGAGAACGCACTCGACTGTGTCGAGGAGATACGCCGTATTCAAAACAGTGGCGAGCCGTATCGCATCGCGCACCTTGCGGTAAACGGGGTGGATATCCAGTCACTTGACATCGTGCCGCCACACAAGACGGGACAGGTGCTGCGTTTTCTTCTTAATTGCTGTATCGGCAGCCCGCAACTCAACGAAAAAGAGACGCTGATTGCCCTCGCAAAGAGCTACAGCGAATAATAGTGAAGACGATATACATGCTAACGCTCCGTTTTTTCAAACGGGGCGTTATTGCCGAGCGAGAAGCGTCCGCCCGCGGCAAGCTCAAAATGATATTTTGCAATCCCAAGGTCAATAAAACAGACCGCATCCAGCTTATCAATTCCAATAGACGCAACACCATCGACATATCTCATCCGAACCGGCTTTCGGTTAACGGCAGAAGGGGCAAGCTCCACAGCCTTTACTCCGTCCATAAACCACGAGGGTGGGGTTTGGTCTGCACTGTAAAGCTGGTTGGTTTTTGATTTTTTGAGATGTGTTAAGCCATACAACGCACGCTCTTTTGTGCCCAATTGTTCTGTTACACACCCGACCGTGATAACACAGATAAGTCGTCGCCCTTCACCAATTTCGCACGGGCAGGCGGTATTTTCGAAGGTTCCGCCAACCCAACAGGTACCAAGACCAAGCATGGTAGCGCGCAAAACAAGAAGCTCGCCGAAATAGCCCACCTTTTCTAGATGATGCGGGTCATCTGTGCGGGCAACCATCGCCAACAGGCTGCGTACGCCGCTTAGCATTCCGTAGCTTTTGCTAAACCGGGCAAACGCAGCGGAGCCGTCCTCAACAAACTGGATGTGCAGACCACTTTGCTCGTTGCATTCTTGCACCAGTTCGCAAAGTTCACTTACTTTTGTTTGCTCAATGGGCTGATTAAGATAGCTGCGTCTGGATTTTCTCACATACATAGCTTGTAGTTCGGTCATAATGATGTCTCCAATTCCATAAGACTGAGGTACTATGGATTATTGCTCCGTAACAGGGGGAGCAATTTCTAAGAAGCGTACGTTCTTGTGCTTTTCTTGCGTGCGGTCAAGTGTCCATTGGTCACGAAACAGGATAACCGGACGTTGGTATACATCCTCCACAAGGGTAGCGCTGTCCATAAACCCAAGCATATCCTTTGTGATTTTATCGCCCTCAACCCATCTGGCGCAGGCATAAGGCATAGACTGAACAACAATATCAACCCCGTACTCGCTCTTTAAACGATACTCAAGCACCTCAAACTGCAGCATACCGACCACGCCGATGGTCAGCGTCTCCACGCCAATATTTGGCTGCTTGAAGATCTGTATTGCGCCCTCCTCGGCAATCTGATGGACGCCCTTTAAAAACTGCTTGCGCTTGGATGCATCCTTGCAGTAAACCTTGGCAAAGTGCTCCGCCGCAAACAGGGGGATGCTGTCAAATCGAATGACAGGCTTATGGGTACAAAGCGTGTCTCCGATGTGAAAGATGCCAGGATCAAACACGCCGATGATATCGCCCGCGTACGCCTCTTCTACCGTGTTTCTGTCCTGCGCAAAGAACTGTTGTGGCTGCGCAAGGCGAACTGTCTTCTGTGCCCTGACATGGTTTACGCTGATGCCTTTTTCAAACTTTCCAGAGCAGATGCGGATAAATGCGACGCGGTCGCGGTGCGCGGGGTTCATGTTTGCCTGAATTTTAAATACAAAGCCTGAAAAATCCTCGTCAACCGGCGTAACCGCTCCGTCGCTCGTTGTGCGCGATCCCGGTGCTGGAGCAATGCGGATAAAGTCCTCTAAGAAAGGCTCTACGCCAAAGTTGGTCATGGCGCTTCCAAAGAACATCGGGGTGAGTTCCCCCGCAAGCACACGATCGAGATCATACTCTTCACCGGCAGCGTCCAGCAGTTCGATATCCTGACAGAGCTGGTCGTGCAGCTCCTCGCCAAGCAGTACACGATACTGCTCGTCGTCCACCGAGCCGGTCTTTGCTGCGGCTACACTCTGACCGTGCTTTGAAGATTCAAACAGCTCAATACGGGCTAAGCGGCGGTTGTAAACCCCTTTGAAGTTGCCGTCTATCCCAATCGGCCAGTTCATGGGGTAAGAACGGATACCCAGCGTAGCTTCGATCTCGTCCATTAGGTCAAACGGGTTTTTACAGTAACGGTCCATCTTGTTTACAAAGGTGAAGATGGGGATACCGCGCATCCGGCAAACGGCAAACAGCTTTTTGGTTTGTTCCTCCACGCCCTTTGCCCCGTCAATCAGCATCACTGCGCTGTCTGCGGCGGTTAGCGTGCGGTAGGTATCCTCACTAAAGTCCTGATGCCCCGGGGTATCTAGAATATTGATACGGTAATCCTTATAATCAAAGTTGAGTACGCTGGAGGTCACCGAGATGCCCCTTTGTTTTTCAATCTCCATCCAGTCAGAAACCGCATGCTTTTGCGCTTTTCTTCCTTTTACCGTACCAGCCAGATGAATGGCGCCTCCGTACAGCAGCAACTTTTCGGTCATGGTGGTCTTGCCCGCGTCGGGGTGAGAGATAATGGCGAAGGTCTTTCTTCGACCCACTTCTTTTTTAATATTTTCGGTAAGAGCCATTGTAATTGTTCATCCTTTTCTTATGCGTTTATTGCAAGTGTTATGATAATGCCGCGCTTTGTCTAGCCACAAACAAATGCAAGCATGAGGATTGTTGGCATACTTTATTATTATATAATACATTTGCTTCAAGTCAATGTTACCCTAGGGCATTTTTAAACAAATAGGCAGATATAATTATTTCTGGGTGCTTAAAAGGGAAGACGGCAAAAGTATATTGTCATTGCGGACAATATCGATTTTTGACAAACAAAATATGAGAATTTCCTTGCATTATTTATATGAACGTGGTATTATATTTTCCGTGATGTTGAGAGTTTAAGCAACGATTTGGGGGCGTAGCTCAGCTGGGAGAGCGTACGGTTCGCATCCGTAAGGTCGAGAGTTCGATCCTCTTCGTCTCCACCAATAAACATCCCCCGGCGAAGCCGGGGGTATTTCATATGCGGGCAAAGCCCTATTGTCCTTGCAAACACGTCGAACGTGTAATACGATCTGCCAGTTGCACAGAGATTGTTACTTGCTGCCCGTAAA
>JAEZVA010000014.1 GCA_023443315.1 Bacillota bacterium
AGCTGGTGCGACGAAACGTTGACCTAGAGCTGAAAATTGCGGTAGTTGCCCCAAACGGGGATTTTGTCTCGTACTGCGGGATGTGGTACGAGCATAGCCTACGAACCGCGGTGGTGGAGCCGGTTGCCACCGACCCCGACTACCGCCGCAAGGGTCTTGGCAGAGCCGCCGTGCTGGAGGGCGTGCGCCGTTGTGCGGAGCGCGGGGCGGTGCGCGCGTTGGTGGGCTCGAGCCAGCAGTTTTACTACAGCATCGGCTTTCGGCCGTACGCAGCCTATACCCGCTGGCAAAAGCCGGAGTAGGCGAAGGAGCCTCTGCCTGCCCGCCACACGGTGGGTGTTGGATTGCAGAATAGAAAATATCCTTAAAACGCCGGGTTTGCGCACAAGTGCAGACCCGGCGTCTACTATAATTTTAACTTTTTTCGTTTGCGAAAGATGGCATTTTCAATTGACTTCACTATATTCTATGATAAAATAATGTTAATCATTATCATTAAATGAAATGAACAAAACGATGCGGGCGTGTGCCCGCTGTTTTAGATGAAGGAAGGGATTATCCGTTTGAAAAGCATAAAAAGCAAGATTATTTTAAACACTATAGTCGTTACTATGCTGCTCGCTGTCGTAATGACGGGAATCCTTGCCGTGACGGCAAACAATCTAACCAATACGGTGCTAACAAGTACGCTGGAACCGTTTGCAAAGATCGCCGCACAGAGCGTGGAGGGCAACCTGCATCTGCTGGGTGACCGCATCTTTATGCTGGCAGACAACGATACCATCACCTCGCCAGAAACCACCCGCGAGCAAAAGCAGGCACAGCTTACACAGGCGGCATCGGGCATTGAGTTTGTATGGCTGGGGCTGTATCACCCCGATGGCAGCCTGTATACCGGGTATGCGGGCAGTCCGTCAGCAATAAAGGACGGCTACCTGTACGAAATGCTAAAGACCACAGGTAACCTTGTGATTGATGATACCGCGGTAAATGGCGACGACCTTACGGTTGCGGTGGGCATCCCCGTTTTTCAGGATGGGAAGGTAGCGTACTACCTTGCGGGCGCATACCGCTACGACCTACTTAACGATGTGCTGTCCAACATCCACATCGGGCACAGCGGGTACGCGCTAATCATCAACCACGACGGTAAAATAATCGCCCACGAAGATACCTCTGTGGTGTTTGACGGGCAAACCATCGATTCGTTGTATACTGACGACACCGCGATGCACACCCTTGCCCAGAATATAAAGGCGGGGGAGATCGGCGTTACGCAGATCCCCGTAGGCGGCAAGCAGAACTATGTGGCGTACGCGCCAGTGCGCGGCGTGAACTGGAGCCTTGCTATGCTGGTGCCAAAGTCGGAGTTTGCGGCTACGACCAACCGCGCCATCCTGTACAGTATGTTGGTTGTCGGGGTGCTTATCGCCCTTGCCATCCTGTTCATCACACGCTTTTCAAACGAGATTTCTCGTTCGCTGTCCTCCGTTACCGACCGCATTCAGGGGCTTGCCCGCGGCGACCTTTCTACCCCGGTTGAGATTAGCAATACAAAGGATGAGGCGCATACGCTGTCGGTTGCCCTGCGCGACACCATTAGCGACGTAAGCGGCTACATATTCAAGCTGCGCGAGGCACTCACGTCGCTTTCTCAGTCCAACCTTAACATTCAGGTGCACGGCGAGTTTTCGGGCGATTTTGTGGTGATGAAGGACTCGCTCAACAGCATCATCGACTTTTTAAACGAGATACTGGCAAACCTCAAGCAGTCTGCAACGCTAATAGAGCATGGCGCGCGGGAGGTTTCTACCAGTGCGCAGATTGTGCATGTATCCTCCGAGCAGCAGAGCGAGGCGGTATCGCGCCTTGTGACCGAGACCGAGCGCATTTCGTCGGACATCGGGGTAGTAAACGATAATGTAGAAACCGCCCGTACCCTGACCGGGGAGATTGTAAACCGCGTTTCTCAGGGCAGCGAGCAGATGAATAACACCCTAGAGGCGATGGAGCGTATTCGCAACAACGCAGACGAGATTACGAAGATTACAAAGCTGATGGAGGACATCGCGTTCCAGACCAACATCCTCGCACTGAACGCGGGCGTGGAAGCGGCACGTGCGGGCGCGGCAGGCAAGGGCTTTGCCGTGGTGGCGATGGAGGTACGCGAGCTTGCGGCAAAGAGCGCACAGTCCTCACAGCAAACCGCCGAGATGATTGCACACTCCACCGCCGCAGTTGCAGACGGTGTAAAGTTTGCAAAGCTGACGGCGGAGTTTATGGAGCAGATTGCGGGGATATCGAGCAGGATCTCGGAGATTACCGAGGAACTGGTTGCGTCGGTTCGCAGTGAAAAAGAGGCGCTTGAGCATGTGTCGGGCGACATCTCGCAGATATCGGAGCTTGCTAGGCACAACCTTGACGCAAGCCGTGAATCGGCGGTGCTGAGCGAGGAGCTTTCGGCGTACTCGCAGGAGCTTGCGGATATGGCGGCGCGGTTTAAGCTGCGAAGCGGCCGCAACGCGAAAGGGGGAGTTTAAGCCATGATGCGTTTTACACACACTGACCGCCGCTTGGGCTTAATGGTTGTAATTCTTATATTGATTGCGTGTGCGGCGCTACTATTATCCTCCTGCCAGCAGGTGGGCAGCGCGCTGCAGGACGGCTACTATACCGCCGAGATGGCGGAGTTTGACGAAAAGGGCTGGAAGGAATACGTGACCATCGGCATCAGCGGTGGCGAGATTGTGACGGTGGAGTTTAACGCCAAAAACGCGAGCGGGCTGATTAAGGCGTGGGATATGGCGTACATGCGCCGGATGAACGAAAAGATGGGCACCTACCCCACCCGCTACACCCGTACCTATGCTGCGTCGCTGATACGGTCACAGTCGCCAAACCGGATTGATGCGGTTGCGGGGGCTTCGGTGTCGGGCTGGAACTTTTCGTCGCTGATTTCGGCGGCACTAGATAACGCCAAAACGGGTGACCGAGCGGTCGCGCTGGTATAATAGCCAACCTGCGGTTGGCATTATGAAAACCTTCGCATAGCCAACCTTCGGTTGGTATTAGGAGAACCTTCGGTTCTCTGGTTTTCGGTACTATTTCAGATTGATGGTTGGCATTGGCAATCGCCCGCATATTACCACTACAACACCACGGGACGTCGAGGACGCCGTCCCCTACAATTGAGAAACTCAAAAATGTGGTAACAAACGGAACGGTCAAGACCGTTCCCTACGCATCGCCAAGCTAAAGCTAAGCATCGCCAAGCTAAAGCTTGGCGTTAGGAGAACCTTCGGTTCTCGGCACTTATTTAAGTTTGCGGTTGTTGTTCAAAAAACCATACGGTTTTCCGCGGTATATAAAAAACCAACCGTAGGGAGCGACGCCCTCGTCGCTCCGTCCCTGACCAGTTTAGACAGGAAGCTTAATTGATGCCTATGGTGATATTCGCAACGTAGGGTTGCATCTCCACCTTCGGTTGGGTTGAAGCATAATAATAACCTTCGGAAATCCGTTTTGACGGGAGGAAGCAGTAGATGAGCAAAAGAAGTATTACCAGCAAGCTCATTTGGGGCGCGGGCAACGCCGTGTGCCTTGCCGTTGGGTACTGGCTGTGCCGGTATGCGCTGTTTGACCTGCACGGCATGAAGCAGTGGTCGAATGCGCTGGCGATAGTGGGCTTTATTGTGCTACTGATTGCATCCGCCGCAGGGCTTCGGTTTTTGGCTTCGGCGGCGGCACTGGGTTACCCTCTGGCGTTTGGCATCGCGATGGCGACCTTCACATATGGCGTTGACCAAGGCGGCGGCAGGACAAGCAACGAATGGATTATCTGGGGCGCGGGGTATCTGTTGTGTATGGTAATCGGTATTGCCGCTGACATCATAAGCAGGCGAAAAACCAAGGCGGGCGGATAAGAGCCGACGGCGGTTAAAGCAAGTTTTTTGCAAAGTAGTTGACGGGGAGCAGGAATGCTTCCCGTTTTTTGTTGTGCAAAGAAGGGGTAATATGCCAGTGCAGTTGAAGCAGCACAAGGCAGTGCCTCGTTTCAATAGGTAAGACCCTGTATTTGGCGCCGAAAGGATGATACAATGACACAACAAGACCCGTTATATCAAAAAAGACCGCTGCTGTTTGCGGCGGGCATCACGGCTTTGTTCATTGGGCTTGCGCTGCTGGTTGGCATGCTGTTGTCGCCGTTTGCGAACCGTGCCGACGGCGGACTGCTTTACTATGCGGTTCGTTTTGCAAAACGCCTGCTGCTTGTGACGGCGTTTGGCTGGGTAGCGTGGAAAACAAGGCTAAAACCGCCGCTGTTTTGCGTTCGGCTTGACGGGGTGCTTGTTGCGGCTTGTGTAAGCCTTGTGGTAGTAAATCTGTCGGTACCGCACCTGTTTGATGTGCGGTCGTGGTTATTTGCCGTGCAAAACCCGCTTACCACTGTTGCTGTGGGGCTGGACTGCATGATGACTTCAATACTCGAGGAGCTTGTGTTTCGCGGCGTGGTGCTTGGCGCTCTGCTTAAAGGGTGGGGGCAGAAACAATGCGGTAAGCTCGGTGCTGTTGTTGTTTCGAGTGTTTTATTTGGGCTAGTACACCTGATTAACCTTGCCGGAAATCCCGCTGCCCTGTTTGAGGTGTTGGAGCAGGTAGGGTACAGCACCCTCATCGGCATCCTGCTTGCGGCGGCGGTACTGCGCACCGGTGGGCTTGTGTTTTCGGTTGCGGTACACGCGTTGTTTAACCTTGTGTTCGATTATGCCGAGCTGCTGCCGTTTACCCCTAACGTTGCATGGTATGGCGGGGCAGCCGAAACGGTTGTACTACTAGTGGCGTACCTGTGTCTTGCCGCGGCGGGCATCTTTACGGTGGTGCGCGCGGTAGATGCGCGGGGCAGTCAGCCTGTGCGTCCGAAATAAAGGTTTATGTGATAAATAAACGTTAGTGGTTGACAAACGCTTTACCGATGTGATATCATGAACTCACAAACACAGATATTGTAAACCGATGATTAAGAAGAGTAGGCATTGTTCAACGGGTACAGAGAGCCGCCGATTGGTGCGAGTGCGGCGCCGCATGATTTTGCCGAATGGACTTATGAGGGTGGCCGAAAGGTAGCGCGTTACAAACGCAAAGCCGAGTAGTAGCCAACGGGAGCTTCGCCCGTTACCAAGGAAGCGCGCATGACGGTGCGCGGAGCAAGCGGGCTTTTTTAAGCCAATGTGGGTGGTACCGCAGGAGTATAAACTCTTGTCCCTGTTTATTCAGGGGCAAGGGTTTTTTTGTTGTATCGCCGCAATAAACCCGCATTTTTAAGCCGTTAATCTATAGTCAATAAACTTGAAAACAGTCCCTGTTTTCAAGCGGCAGGTAGTACCTGCCGCACGCCTTATGGCGTGTTTATTGACTATAGACTCCACAAACCGCCCACAAATGTGGGCGCCGCCCGGGTCCCGTGCGGTTCAAAACGGTTTCGTTTTGAAGTTTGTTGAGTATATATAAAAAAAGGAGACTGAACCGCCATGGCAACCATTCCGTACAGAACCTATCTTAGCGAAGCCGAGATGCCGAAATACTGGTACAACGTCCGCGCCGATATGAAGGAGCAGCACGACCCGTTTATCCATCCGGGCACAATGCAGCCCGCAAAGCGCGAGGACCTGTTACC